>JAGSHJ010000086.1 GCA_023954595.1 Bacteriovoracaceae bacterium
TATTGCTGAGGATAATGCGAAGGCCACACTATTCTTTGCATGGCATGATGATGGCGGCTCAAATGGCATCGAAGGCGGCATGTTCAATGTTGAGCTAGAGAACAATCACACAAAAAGTACAAGTGTGTCTGGTTCCTTCCCGGCCATTTTGTCCAACTAATTGCTGATTTTCAAAATCAGGTTAAAATAGGAGCATGCGTATATGCTTCTATCTTTTATTCTGTTTTTGTACCCTGGCCCAGGCCTATGAACTGGTCATAGTTCAAGGTGTCTCCAAGACTGGTTTTACTTTCGTAACTAGAAATGGAAAAAAAGATGGAGTCTTTAAAGGCAAGAACGCAACCTTTACCTCTGACAACATTAGTCTCATCGCCAAAGCAATCTCTGTCACACGTCAATTTACTCAATGGGAAGTTCAAAACGATGAAACAACAGTGCCTTTTAGAAAAGGTGAAGTTGTAACAATGTATGATGCTACAGAGCATCTTTGGGCCTTGACTCCAGAGACGATTCGCAAAAAGTATATCAAAACTGAAATATTCACACCTCGCCTATCAATTGGTGCTCACGTTTCCTTTTTTACAGGTATAAGTGCCAGTGTATCTGATGCAGCTGACACTCCAGACCAACGTGGTGGCCTTGTATTTGAGGGAATGCTAGAGAAAGAGATCAATGAGAGCTTCGCGCTCGCCGGAGGATTTCGCTACTCAAGAGAGACGATAAATGTAGCAGAGGCCTCACTGACTGCTTCACAAGCTCTAGGACTTGCTGAAATTCGCTATTACTTTAATAAAATGCCAAGCTTTCATAACGCTAGACTAGCACTCGCCCTAGGTATGGGTTATGGGCAATCTCAAACTCAAACAAGCGGCCAGACAAGCTCTGGAAATGCGGTGGTTCTTCCCATCACCAAAGCAAGCTTAAACGTACCTATGAACAAGCTTACAGACTTTGTTGTAGAAGGGTCATTTGAGAGTGTGAGAACAGATGAAGAGTTTGAAGATGGAACAACTCAATCTAGTAACGTCGATAATTTCAGATATGGTGTCGCCCTAAAGCGATATTTTGAATAGCGCCGAATAACTCTTCGGCGCCAAAGCAGATAATTTATCTAAGAACAGTACCGCTAATTTTAATTCTATTCATGCGTGAAGATGAAGAACAAGAACGAACTCTATCTAGTTCAGCAAATTCAAATTCGTCTTTTACGTGATCAAAAAAACTTTTGTATAAATCACAAGAGGTGTGGCTTCTAAATAGAAAGTCCTCGTACATTCCTGTGCCTTGCCCATTTGCGTCTTCTACCTTAACAGTGAAAGTCGCCTCAACGTATGCATCCATAGGCCATCTAGTTACAGGGTCTAATCCACCACTGCAATCAACAAGAATATTTGTAGCTCCCAACTCCTCTAGAAGTTCTTCACCTCTAATTTCAACAGAGTCGCAGTTGTAGTAAACTCTTGCGCCAAAATCAGTTCTAGAGTCCATTCTAAATTTCTTAGTAACAGTTTTTTCAGCAGTTGGTACCATGTTCGCAAATGCGCTTGATCCAACCAATAGAGCAACTAGTAATAGTTTCATGTGTGCCTCCTTATTCAATTAGGTATTATCATCAAATCAATTGAACAAGAGAGAGTCAAGTAGACATGCATTGCAAAAAAAAGGCCCTGAGAACTCAGGGCCTTGTATAGACTTTACTTTAAACCAATTTCAACAAGACGTTTCATAAGTGCGTCATGAGCACTAATCGGTGGATACTTTGCTCCATCTCCTAAACATGATGGAATGCACTCCAAGATTGCTTCAGGGTGTGGGTGAACAAAAAATGGCATAGAGTATCTTTCAGAGCCACTATCATCCGGATTGATTACGCGGTGAATCGTTGCAGGAATGACATCATTTGTGATGCGTGACAACATGTCACCTGAATCAACAACTAATTGTCCTTCCTCTGTATTTACATCTAACCACTGCCCGTCTCTATCAAGAAGCTGAAGACCACTAGCAGTCGCACCCATTAGAATTGTAATAAGGTTAATATCACCGTGAGCGGCAGCTCTAATAGAGCCAGCTGGTGGAGCATCTCCCACTGGTGGGTAATGAATTGCTCTAAGGACTGAGTTTCCAACGTTAATCATTTCAGTGAAGTAATCACTTGGAACATCAAGTGCTCTACCTAGTGCTTCTAGAAGAACATGAGATGTTTTATCTAGAGCGTTGTATAGGTTTAGAAGCTGCTCTTTAAATTCAGGAACTTCTTTTTCAGGCCATACGTTTTCTGGGTAGTATTCATGAAACTTATGATTACCTGGAACTTCTCTACCAACATGCCAAAACTCTTTTAGATCCTTGTAAGGATTGTCTTTAGCATGCTCAGTACCAAAAGGAGTGTAGCCTCTTTGACCGCCACCTTGCTCGCAAATATATTGTCTTTTTACTTCTTCAGGTAGTTCAAAAAACTTCTGAACAGCAGCATATCCCTCTTGGCGAGTAACTTCCTGAATAGGATGATCTTTAAGGATAATAAATCCATAGTCCTTAAGGCCTGAGTACAATTGATCCACAAATTTTGTCTGGTCGCTGGCATTGCCATCAACGTAGCTCATCAGACTTAGCTCTGGAACCTTTCTTTTATTAGTTTCACTCATCACTTTCTCCTAAACGGTTATTTCAAATATTCTATCAAATTTTAAAAATACTAAGAACTAATTCTTCAGAGCATTATTTGGAGCGACTTCCAAAAATCGCTGAACCTACCCTGACCCAATCAGTACCCTCTTCAAGGGCGATCTCAAAGTCTTGACTCATTCCCATGGACAACTCAAGAGTGCCAATTTTTAGCTCTTTTTCTAAGCTTTGTTTAAGACCATTAAGCTTAGAGAAGCACTCTTTTGCGGCCTGATGAAAGTCTTCACCGCTAATTGAGCCCATTGTCATGAGTCCCTGAAGGTAGAAGCACTCACTTTGCTGGGTCAACTCACAGGCCTTAACCAGCTCGTCATAGTCTGTAAAACCACTTTTTTGCTCTTCATTTGAAGTATTGTACTGCAAGAAGAGCCCAACTTTTTTATCAACTTTTTTACTTAAAAGCTTATTCAATAATTTGATGCTATCTATGGAATGAATAGATATAAGGTTTGGAGTCTTAAGAAGTTGATTGATTTTATTGCTTTGAAGCTTTCCAATAAAGTGCCATTTTATATCAGGGCAAAGCTCTTCAAGCTCCAATGATTTCTCTAATAGATCTTGAACTTTATTCTCTCCAAAGTCTCTCTGTCCAGCATTGTAAGCAATCATTGCGTCACTAGCAGGCCAGGTCTTGGAGACGGTCAATAACTTTGCCCGACCATCAAGTCGGGCAAGAGTTAAATTTAAATTTTCTTGGATGCTTTCTTCACGAGAGCTCATAGATTACTCTTCGGTCTCGCTCTTAACCTGGACTGAGCGTTTCTTTGCGCCCGGCTTCTTTTTAAATTTGATGTTGGCCTTAATCTCTAGATCGTAATCTTCTAGAACACGATCGATCTCTTTTGTCAGGTCAACTTTATCAAGATAGGTTTTCAGCTCTTTTTTTACAGAGAGAATGAATTCAGTTTTTGTGGCCTTCGCATTTTGCAAAAGCCCTTGGATGATTTCTTTTGGAAGTGGCAGGTCTTGTACAAGACCACGAATGCTCTCCTCCGTCATAAAGGCCGCGGAGATCCCCGTAGAGAAGATCTTCTTGACCATATCACCAATTTTTTTATCTTCTTTTTCTTCCATATAAGACTACGCTTTTTTGGCCTTCTCTTTCACTGCTTTCATCATTGAAGGTAGGTTACTTGATACTAACTTTTTACTGATAAGCCCTGGAACCTTAACTTTAAAGTCTACATTGATACTGTAGGTAACTTCAGTTTTACCATTGCCAACATCTTTTAAGTCCCAAGATCCATCACTTTTACTTAGAAGGTCACCTGAATCAAGTGTCCAAGAAATGCGGTTTGGAGCTTCTAATTTATGATTTAGAGTATATGAGAACTTTTTGATTAGATTCAGGTCATATCTGGCCTTAACCTCGTCTCCGCTTCTCTCAATTACTTCCACTCTTTCAACACCTGTCATAAAGTCAGGGTAAGACTCAAGGTCACTTAAAACCTTGAAGATCTTTTCCATATCAACGTCAAAAACTTCAGTTTTACTAGCTTCGGCCATTTAAAATTCCTTTTTTAAAATGATCTAATATCTTGGTTTCTTATCAAAGTGGTGCTCAGCACTGATGTGTCTGATAGTCCCTGATTCACTTCTCATTACTAAAGAATGAGTTGTAGCTCCCCAAGGCTTGAAGTTTACACCTTTCAATAGACTTCCTGTTGTAACACCAGTTGCTACAAACATGACGTTACCTTTTGCAAGCTCGTTCATGTGAAAGACTTTATTAATATCTTCGATTCCCATTTGTCTTGCACGCTCGATTTCAGCATCATCTTTTGGTTGGAATACACCTTGGAAATCACCACCTAGACATCTAAGTGCAGCAGCGGAAATAACACCCTCAGGTGCCGCGCCAATTCCTAGAAGGATATCAATTCCAGAATCAGGAAGAGCACAGGCGATTGCAGCAGAAACATCTCCGTCTCCGATAAGATTAATTCTACAGCCTGTTTCTCTAATTTCTTCGATTAGCTCTTTATGTCTTGGACGATCAAGAACTACTGCTGTTAGGTCTTGAGGACGACATTTTTTAACATCAGCAAGTCTTCTGATGTTTTCAGTTGCACTTTGAGTGATGTCAATACAACCTTTGGCCTCAGGGCCTACAGCGATTTTATTCATGTAACTATCTGGCGCGTGAAGAAGGCAGCCTTTCTCACCAATGGCCATAACAGAAATAGAGTTTGGTCCACCTGTAGCACAAATTGTTGTTCCCTCTAGAGGGTCAACTGCGATTTCAAGTTCAGGGCAATTGTCAGATCCGCCACCAACTTTCTCTCCGATGTAGAGCATTGGAGCTTCATCTCTCTCGCCTTCACCAATAACAATTGTGGCCTTGCAATCAACGCTATCCAGCATGCTTCTCATAGCATCAACTGCAGCTTGATCAGCAGCTTTCTCATCGCCTTTTCCCATCAAACGGGCAGAGGCAATTGCTGCCATTTCAGTAACTCTTACAAACTCTAGGGCCAAATTTCTGTTCACTCTATATCCTTTGCTAAATTAAATTAATTGCTATCGACGCTTTTATAGCGCTCAATTTTAACACTCTCAACTTATAAAGACTTAACTAAGCTTCATTAATAGAAAATCAAGTGCATCTTCTGAAAGCTTATCTTTATCCACATTATTCAATAGCTTTTTGGCCATTTCAATTTTCACATCATCGATGCCAGCATCAAGCTTGAATACAAATTCATCTTCGCTAATAAGTGGTGTTTCAATGTCTCTTTTTGATATCACGCGACCGGTTTCAAGACCTCTTGTGTCTTTCCACTCAATGAAGTTCTCCATAATAAGAATCTGAAACTTGGAAAGCTCTCCGTCGTTATGTCTCCATACGAATATCTCCGTAGGGCCATCTGAACGTAGCCAGTATTTAAGTTTAGGTGGAAGCTCTAGACCTAGCTCTGGCCTATGAAGGGGTTTCAGTGACTGAGCAAAATGCTCAATCTTTAAAAATTCATCCACAGACTCTCTTTGAGTGGCCTGACCGCTGAATTCAACGCCCAATCTATTCTCTTTAGTCCATTTAACATTGCCCTGAACTTTGAGAGATTTTCCAAGCCAGTGGATCTCTCCTCTTAGGCTCTCACCTTCTCTTTCTTTGGAATCCCCTGCCTTTAAGGCAAGCTGCATACCACTGTGAGAGATATCTTTAACTTCAAATACTCTTTCGTTTGAGTTGTCGCTTTTAAATATAAGGTAACAAAATGGAAAACGAGGTAGGACTCTTTTCTCCAATTTTTCAAAATCACTTTGCACTAAATTTAGATGCCTTGCCATCCTATCTCCTCCGTAAAATTCAATGGTAATTATAGTTTATCATAAACAGAAACGTGAGTAGGAAAAATCTAATGACACATTCTGACATGTTTTAAAACTTAAAATAAACTTGAAGTTCTGGTAGCCTATCTATCGAAATCATCCCTAAGGGAAAAACCCCCGAGGTAAGCATGTCAGACAACACTTCAAGTACAGATCTTGAAATAGATAACCTTCCAAATCGCCTTACAATCTTCAGATTGGCATTAGTGCCTGTTGTAGTTATTTGTTTATATGGCGCCGCAATGGAACTTCAGTATCCTTGGCACTCCACCTTAGGATGGACTGCTGCATGGATATTCGCTCTAGCATCAATTACAGACTTCTTTGACGGCTATATCGCTAGAAAAAAAGACATTGTCACAGTTTTTGGCTCATTTCTTGATCCAATTGCAGATAAGTTTTTAACCGTCTCATCTTTAATCATGCTCCAGGCACTGGATCGTATACCGGCATTTATTGTCATTATTTTGGTTCTCAGAGAGATGTATATGACTAGTCTGAGACTTCTGGCCACAAATGAGGGAATAACTGTCCCTGTGAGTGAGCTTGGTAAGTGGAAAACTGCAATCCAGATGATTGGTATTCCAATGCTCATGGCCAATGAGACTTGGTGGATTTTTCCATTTCCAATTATGGGAACAATTTTAATTTATGCTGCCTCTATACTTTCCCTATGGTCTGCAATCTCATATTCACTTAATATGATTGCTAAGCTTAAGCAGGCAAGAATGGCCTCTAAGGTTAAAGCGAATCAAACGAAAGGAAACGAATGAGCAAGGAACTGGTATTGGTCACAATCAGCGGCCCTGACCAACCCGGCATTACAGCTGCATTGATGAATTGTATTTGCCAATCTCAGGCAAAGATAGAAGACATGGGTCAATCAATTACTCATGGACTTCTCTCACTGAGTATACTTTTAAACATGTCAGATGCTGAAGAGCAGGCACACTCAGATGTCATTAAAGATCTTCTCTTTACGGCAAAAAAGATGGGCGTTGAACTAGACTTTGAAGTTATTGAAGATGAGGAAAGAATCAGCTCCCCTGGGGACAAATATATTTTAAGCTGTGTCTCTTTAGGTGGAATCACACCAAACTTTTTATATGACATTTCCCAGACACTTGCGACTAACAATATCAACATCCAACGCATAGACAATGTGACAGAGAATACCTTTAAGTCTTTAGAGATCGCAACAAGAGCAGAATCTCAAGATGTAAAATGGGACACAGTTAAAGAAGAGCTTATTAATTTAAGTAATAAACATGAAACTGACTTAGCTCTTTTAAAAGATGATGTCTGGAGAAGAAATAAGCGTCTGATTGTTTTTGATATGGACTCGACATTAATTCAGTCCGAAGTAATCGTTGAGATGGCCAAGGTCCACGGTGTTGGAGACAAGGTTCACGAGATTACTGAAAGAGCGATGGAAGGACATCTAAATTTTGATGAGTCTTTAGTAGAGAGAGTTAGCCTTTTAAAAGGGCTCAGAGAAGATCTACTTCAAGAGATAATTGAAGAGATAAAACTAACAGATGGCGTTCAAGAGTTTGTTCAAACTGTTAAGGCCTTAGGCTATAAGGTTGCGATCATCTCTGGTGGCTTCACCTACTTTGCAAATTACTGTAAAGAGAAGCTTGGAATTGATTATGCCTTTGCAAATGATCTTCATATTGAAAACGGTGTTCTCACTGGTGAGATAAAAGGCTCGATTGTAAATGCTGAGAAAAAAGCAATGCTTGTTGATCTTCTAGCTCAACAAGAAGGTATCAAGCTTGAGCAAGTAGTCGCAATTGGAGACGGTGCAAACGATCTTCATATGCTAGCTAAAGCAGGACTTGGAATTGCCTTTCACGCAAAAGAAATTGTAAAGCAAAGTGCAAAGCAACATATGAGCCATGGCCCTATGACTTCAATTTTGTATTTCTTAGGTATCCCTGGAGCACAGGAGTAAACATGGCAATTTTCAAATCATTGAAAAAAGCTCTAGAAACTCCCCTTGAGGCAACTGTTTTAAAAATAAAGCACAAGGGTTCGACTCTTCCCGAAGAGTTATTCACACTCACAAACCTAACCCAGCTATACATTCAGTCTGAAGAGCTAACGACAGTTCAAAAAAACATTGTAAGTCTTAGCAATCTTCAAACAGTTTCAATTCAGGCAAAAAACTTAAAAGAGATTCCAAAAGAGCTTTTAATGCTTCCAAAGCTTAAAAGCTTAAATTTATCAGGCTGCTCTATTGAGTCCATGCCTGCTCTTATAGGCCTGCACTCTACCGTTGAGATGCTAAACTTATCATCGAACAAGCTTGAGACACTTCCACGAAACATGGAAGGGCTTGGTAGTTTGAAAGAGCTCAATTTATCTAACAATAAAATTTTAAGTATCTGTGAATCAATTTATTTCCTAGAAAGTCTTACAAGACTAAACATGAACAGCAATGAATTGAAGTCCCTAAATCTTAAAACGGATAAGCTCAAAAATTTAAAGTTCCTATCCATTGATCACAATCCCTTCCCAGAAGAAGAAAAAGAAAGAATTCAAAAAGAGCTCGGCCTATGGTTTGAGCAATTCACATAATCACATGAAATAAACTTAACTAATTCGAAAAAATTTTTAGTTTATTTTTTTCCTTGCTTTTGGTGACCAACACTTTAAAATTATTCCTTTATCAATATATCAAACAAGAGGTATTAAAATGAAATCTAATTTCAAAATGTTGATTATTGCATCTTTTTGCATGATTTCTCTAACAGCTGAAGCAAGAAATGTTTGGAGAGAGTGCGGTATCGGTGGAATGATTTTTACAAAAACAGGTTGGGCGGCTATCACATCAAACATCATCTGGGACGCTGGAACCTCTGCAACATCTTCGAACATTTCTTCGGAAGACCTTTGTGAGGGTCCAACAGCCTCAGTAGCGAACTTTGTTCACGGATCATATGCTGTTATTGAAGAGCAAACAGTTATTGGTGGAGGAGATCACCTTGTGGCAATGCTTGATATTCTTGGTTGCGAGAAGAGTTCTCACGACACAATTATAAAAACAGTTCGTGGAAACTTTACCAACACAATTAGCCAACCTGGTTATGAGTCTCAGTCAAAACTGGACAAAGCGAAAAATTACCACACAAACCTAATGAATAGCGTAAATAAAAACTTTTCAACTCAGTGTCACGTTATTTAATTAGAACTCACTTTTATTTATTAAGATTCAGCTTGCTATTAACAGCAAGCTGTTTTTTTTCGTTGTCCCATGCAAATGTAGAATCACTACTTGAAAAGTCTGAAAAATTAGAACTTCACAAGGAAAAGCGATGGCACCAGCTACTTCACTACAGGCAATCGCTGTGGGGTATAGAAAGTGATGTAACATCAACTTCCTTTTTTACCTCGCCCACTGGAAGTAGCGATCCAAAGGCGGAGCTTGACGCTACTTTACGCTCATTTTTTAGAAGTAATAAAGTGAGCTCTGACGATCATCCTCAGTGTAGATTCATAGCCCGATATCATTGGTTAAAAAAGAAACTTGGATGGGATGAAAGAGTCCTAAAAACAGTAAATTGCCCAAAATTTGAGAGGTGGTCTAAAAATAATGGA
>JAGSHJ010000271.1 GCA_023954595.1 Bacteriovoracaceae bacterium
GATCGTCTTTATGGGGATCAGGGGGTTGATCATGATCTTCAGATTCGACATTTGGGCGTATTGGAATAATTTTGGCCTCACCCTGAGGTGCGGCCTTTTTATGCTCAGCTTTTGCTTGATCTTCGTCCACGAAGGAGTCAGAGTCCATCAAGTCGAACTCCTCCCCGCCTGCGGCAATCGCACGAACTCCCCCATCAGAAGAGGTCTTGGCGTATCGATCAATTTCTGCAGGGGTCATCACTCGAAGAATCGACATGATAAACGCCCCCATAGGACCAAGCATGATGCTCCTTTTTTAGAGTTATCGGTCAAAACTGGACAAAACTTGAGTGAAAAACTCAACAAAAATGACCAATTTATCATGACCTACACTCAAAAAAGGACTGGACAGTTTTAAAATTAGAATTTATAAATGTTTTTACAGTTTTTAATGGGGTATAGCTCAGTTGGTAGAGCAGTAGACTGTTAATCTATTTGTCCGCGGTTCGAGCCCGCGTACCCCAGCCATTTAAAACTTGAAAAGCCTTCTTTAACGAGAAGGCTTTTTTTTGCCTTTTTTCAATAGCTTAAGTCTATAAATTCGTAAATATTACCCGTGTCCTTACACTTGGCCACAGATTGATCCCCCAAAGCTAGCACACCGCAACATATACTGATAAAACCGTTTTCATTGAAACCCCAAACAAAGGAATAAAAATGAAAAGTCTTATTATCGCAATTGCATCACTGACTGTATTTGGTTCAAGCACTACACTTTCTGCAAAAGAAACTGAGATAATCAAAACAGGAGTTATCAGAGAAATCACTTGTAATGGCCCAACAGGATTAGGGATGGTTAAAGTTGAAACTACTACTGGAATAGGCCTATTTGGAAAAACTCACCACGCGGAATGGATAAAAGTTAACTCTTATAAGCTTTGCGGAGCAAGGCCAGGGCAATACGCTTATTTTTCAAGCCTTGCATATGATGCAGTTTTTCTTGGAGAAGTTTTTAGCTTTGATCTAGAAATTAAAAATGGATTTATTGTTTCAGCCGAGAAAAAGGATAAGATAGACTATATGGAATTTATGGATGATGTTGATCAGTTCAAAGTATATAGTTCGCGTTCAACTCATAATTGGTTTCTTCAAGGCCCAACACATGTTGACTACTATGCTGAGCCACACGAAATCAAAGATGCCATTAAGAGGTTTACCTCAAGTGATTACATTGACTCTGTAGGCCAGGACTACTGGTACGGAAACTAAAAATATTGTACGGGTCTGCCTTGAGCAGACCCAATTAAATAGGAACTTTTATGAGCGTGTTATCTGACTTCTTAAGTGAAACCCTTAATAAAAAACAAGCTCAAAATCCCTCCTACTCTTTGCGCTCTTTTGCTAGAGATCTAGAGTTGGACCCGTCTTCATTGTCAAAAATTATCAATGGAAAGAGAATTCCAGACATGATTACCGTTCAAAGCATTTTGACAGCCCTTAATGAAGACGCAGACAGTATAAAAAAAATATGTGCAAGGATTGAGCAAGAGAAAAATATAAAAGACTTTAAGCTCTCTACCCCTAAAAAAGAATACACGAAGACACCAGAGCTTATTTTTAAAATCATTTCAGATCCAATTCATTATACATTCTTAGAATTGATTAAACTCAATGACGGAATACTGGACCATGACTTTTATTGCAAAAAGCTAAAAGTTGATAATGAAAAGCTGCTTGAAGTTATTAAAAACTTAGTGGAAGTTGGCCTTATTGAAATCACAGAAAACTATATTAAGGATTTAACCGCTGGGTTTTCTAGTCATGAAATTGGACTTGAACAAACCAACAAAGCTAACAAGAGTTATCAAAAGTCCTTATTAGATCTTTCAAAAAGTTCAATTGAGAATGTCTCTATTGAATATAGAGATCACTCAGCTATTCTTTTTGCTACTAATCATAAAAAGATTTTTGAGGCCAAAGGAATTGTTAAAAAGTTTAGGCAAAGTCTTTGTGACTTTTTAGAAGATGTTGATGATAAAGATTCTGTTTACGCACTTCATGTTGGTCTTTTTCCACTGACTAAAGATAAAGATTAGTCTGTAAATTGTTCAAAAAGGCTGTAAAGCATTCATAACGGCGGTAAAATTACGCCATGCAAAAACTCATCATTGCTCTCATATTTTTAAGTACTTATGCTATCGCTGGTCGTGATGGCAACGGTGGAAACGAAATTGCCTTAAGATTTACTCAAATAGCGGCCAATAGCTTGAAGTTTTTGGAAACACCTGGCAAAAACACCCACAACCTAGACCTAGATAAGCTTGAGTCAGCAATTAAAAACACTAAAGTCTACAGTGTGACCTATAAGCTATGTGCTGATGACAGCGACAAGCTCTGTCCAGAAGAAGCCGGCTTTGTTGCTAAGAACTACCCAGAGAAAAACGAGATACTTGTAAGTGTAGATAAGTGGAAAGCACTATCAATTGAAGAAAAAGTACGGATAGTTATCCATGAATATCTTGGCATGATTGATATAGAGACTGGAAATTATAATGTTTCTTCAAATATTGTTGTGGCCTTAGGCCATAAGGAAGGTGAGCAATATGCTTGCCAGCTATCACTAATAAAGAACTCCTACCCTACAAGAATTTTAGGTAGTGCTGGCTTTGTTGTTCACAACAGTGGGGTCAAAGCGATGGGCAGCAGTGACCCAATCAAAAATTCTAAAAATGATGTCGTTTTTCGCATGGTAAGTGCAAAGGACTACCTGCGAGGGAGTGTTGAGATTTCAGAAGTGGATAGAGGCCTTCCTTTTCTATATGTTAAAAAACGAAATGAAATTCTTTTTGATAATGTGACGTTTTTTAACGGTGAACCTATTGGCGTAAAGGTCTTTAAAAAAGACGATAAGCTTCTCCAAATATCTTGCGTGCATATTTAGAATTTAAAGCTCACCCAGAAGTCTTTGCATTTCATTTGCTGGCATTAGATCTCCATTCTTGCCAGCAACCTGAATACCCTTTTTGAATGTCTCTAGGGCACGGTCTTTATCCCCTGATGCCATAAACGCCTTACCAAGAGCAAGCCATGCAACAGAGTAATTCTTCTTATGCTCAATTGCTTTTTCTAGATGTGCAATTGACTCTGGATATTTCTTTTTTTCTAACTCTATTTCTCCAAGGCCATAATTTGCCAAGGTATCTTCTGGATCAATTTCAAGAACTTGGCGAAACATGCCTTCTCTTTTTTCGATCTCTTCTTTTTTTCTTTGCTCCTCAGCTTGAAGACGACGCTTTCTATCTGCTTCATCTCCTAAAACTTCAAACTGCTTGATTGTGGCCTGTGCCTTTTGGTCTTCAGCTTTTTCTATTTCACCAATCTTCATGTAGTACAAAGACATGTTTGTATGTGCCATTACAGACTTTTGATTAAGCTCCGATAGTTTTCTCATGTAATCGATTGCTTCTTGGTATCTCTCTTGTCTTCCATAGAGAACACCTAAGCTTTCATATGGATCTTCAAAACTTGGGTCAACTTCTATGGACATTAGAATGTATTTTTCAGCTTCGGCCTCATTACCTTCTTGGAAAAGTTCCACTCCATGGTAATAGTAGGCACTTGCTTTTTCTTGTCTAGAATAAATAGGAAGGTTTCTAACAGTAGCACTAAATTTTGAAGGAGAATCGATATCTAGCCCTAAAGCTTCAATTCGAGACTCTCTATTAAGAGAAGCAAGGATATAACCCTCAGTAGATGTGAGTGTCTTACCTATCTTTTTACCATCAACAGTTAAAGTCTCTTTTGATTCTATTGAGAGATCAGATTCAAGTAGCACAGGCTTAAAGGCAGCACCTCTTCTTGTCTCAATTTTAGCGACGGTTTCTTGTCCTAAAAAGCAGCCCTTATCTTTATCATAGGCCAAGTCTACGAGTCTTGTGTTATTGAACAACTCCAAATCAAAAAGAGTTTCATTCCATACGGGATAACCACTAGTAACTCTAAGTCGGTGTAGCTGTTCAGAGCTTACCTCTGGCAATTGCGAATCACCAAAGCTAAGGACAACTTCCTCTTCAGCATAGATTCCCCGCCATCCAGATGTTGCCTTCTTAACACTCTGAGTTCCGATGATGCCATAGACGGATTTACTCACATCTGTAATCTCAACATCTTCTGCGATAAGATATTTTTCTAACCTTTCAACAACGGCCTTCGCAATATCCACATGTACGACGATATAAAATTGGCCTTGATTTACTTTTAATAATTCAAAAAAGCCTATAATTTTGGCCGACAGATCAAGTACTGAGTTTAAATGGAAACATTCATTTTCCAACTTGAGTACATTGTTAGTCGTTTGATTGTTTAGAAATGATTGTGCGTCTTCGCCCTTAACAGAGATGACTTGGTGAGCGGCCAGTTTGAACTGTCCGCCAGAGAAAACCAAATCTTGCATCGCGAGCGGCAAGTTATTAGACAGAAAAAGACTCCCCC
>JAGSHJ010000006.1 GCA_023954595.1 Bacteriovoracaceae bacterium
AGAAACTTATTGTTGAAGCCTTCCTCATTAAAGTTCACAAGGTTTTGATAAATCTTTTCTTGTGCTCTTTTTTGTCCTGCAACAGGAGGAGAGTTCGGATGATTCTTTTTAAAGAGTTTAAAACTCCCTTCTTCATCTGTGCCATAGAAATCGAACATGTCTTTTAGATACATGCTTGTGGTTCTAAGTTCTCTTGATGGAGCTTTTTCAAAGATTTCCATGTACTCATCAAAAGAAAATATCTGATCAAATTTTTCTTCTTCTTTGTTTACTTCCTCTAACCAATCCATATACACTTCCTAATATGTTCAATAGGTCCTCTTCTAGTATATCAAATCTCAAGATTTTATCAGGTATAATTGTAGTTCTGGCGATCCTTTCCTTCTTTGTTTATCGATACTTCATTCCAGAGCAAACTAATCAACCAAATCGATTTGATCAGGCATTGGAAAAGCTAACCATAGAGCTTGAAAAACGATGGCTTGAAGGGGATATCGAAAATAGCTACCCAAAAATTGGCTTTAATTGTACTGGACTTGTGGAGAATGAAAAAAACATTCACTCTAGTTACTTTCAATGTAATGCGTTCTACATGCGTTGCTTTCTTCAGTCGAAGGCCAACGTTAAAAATCCACTAAGTCTAGGAGAGAAGTTTTCAAACTTTGAATTTATCTATCATGGGCACGACTTTGATGCTCAAGGTAATTTGGGCGCGAAGTTTATCGAGAAAAAATCCAATCAATCTTTTAAAATCAAATTTAGGGACACTTGTTCTAAAATCACTCTGGCACCTTCGGTATACTCTGCTTCCCCTGAGGAGAATGACAAGTACATTTGGGATAATTTTGGTCAGAAAACTCAAATTGATACTCAGTATGTAAGTGTGGGGGACGTCTTAATATGGGCAAACATTAAAGGCATCCAAACACAGACGACTAGAAAGCATGGTCCATCCACAGATCTAAGTTTTGAACAAAAGAAACAGTACTGCGCCTTTCGAGGAGGACAACTTCTACAAAGTAGACAGTTTGATGCTGCAGTCTTTCTCCCTTCAAAGGCACAAAACAACTTCGTGTACAAATATCCCTATCCTTGGAGTAAAAGAAGAGATGCTATCAAAAAACTAGGCCCTAAAAACTGCTCTAAGATTTTTAGTAGAGAGTGCAGCCCGGAATCGTACGAATTTCATTCTACATATTCACCTTCGTGGAGTGGGGTTTATCACTCTCTTGGTTCATATAAAGAGAGCTTCGATAATAAATTCTACCCGCCTGCAAAGTATAAGATGAGTTCAAAAGAATTTAAGCTC
Source organism: Bacteriovoracaceae bacterium (assembly GCA_023954595.1). Lineage (GTDB taxonomy): Bacteria > Bdellovibrionota > Bacteriovoracia > Bacteriovoracales > Bacteriovoracaceae > UBA845. The sequence goes on from JAGSHJ010000006.1 coordinate 1,310, forward strand.
GATTCCCAGTGGCACCGACTTGGAGTGCGTGCCACGACAAAAATAAAAACTCAAATTCATGAATACAACGGCAGAGGTATAAGAATGCCTGAGGAGAATATAAGGAGTGCTTTTAGATGCGTTTATTACAACTAATCATCACTCTTATATTTATAAGCTCATGTCGCGATGTGGATCAAAAGAGCTCTAGCTATTTGCATGACAAATTTCTAAGCGTTTATGAAGTGATTGAGCTAAATGAAAGACTTGTGAATGCTAATGAATTAAAACTTGCCCCTGGTGCCTGGCACAGTGCCATGCGACTAAAAGCTCGGGTTAATAACTTCAAAACTATTGATTACTGCCTTTTAGTAAAAACACCTTATGAAGTAGAGCCTGGAGAATTGAAGTTTGTTCAAGCTGCTTCTGATACTAAGTGCTCTGAGTATTTTTTTAGTCCCGCTATCGCTCAGGCCCTTTCATTTTATAATTTAAAAATTAATTATGCTGACTACGCCCTGTCTTTAAGATTGGACAAAAAAAGCTATGATTATAAGTTTAAAAATATTCAATCAAAGGCCTTGGAGATTTCATTGGGTTCTCTAGAATATCAAGGCACGCCAGATAGAGTCTTAGCGGATGGAGTTATCTGTAAGAAAGTAGAGGATGATTGCTCAGTTAGTTTGGATCAATGTAATCTTTGTGAGAACGGACATTATTATGTGAAAAACGGCCACTGTTCCAGCTCTTATTCAAAAGTATGTGGCATTGATAATTGTGGTGCAAAGGGTGAACCTGCATGTATTAGAGGTGAAGTCGCAACAGGTGTAAAAGACTATTGTATTCAGGATAGTCCTGTTGGTTTTTGTTCTGGTAGTGCAAGAGTGGCGTGTGTGAATAAGCTTCTTATATGCGAGTAGGCAGAGGTTGAACCTTAACTTCTTCTCCTAGAAACTTCGCTGGTGTAATTTCAATATTTCTAAGTACTTCTTTTACGTAACAGTCTTGAGTTTCTCTAAAAAAGCTATGACACATCTGTATAGGCTGCATTAATTGAGTTTTAGTTTTAACGACTCTTTTAAGCTTTGTATCATAGACAAGCTTGGCCCAAGATAGATGCTCTGCACCCTCGTAGCTTTGAAGAACAGGATGGCCTGCAATTACGTTAGAGACTTTGGAATTCATTCCGTTGGTAAAGACGATATCAACCATTGATGGTGGAAGCTTCTTAAGAGTAAGGGCTAGTTCATTTTTAAATAAATCACAAACCTTCTCATCGTTTGGCATGAAATTTACTTTGTAGCTGTCGATGTGTTCTGTTTCGGCCTGTTGGCTTGTACAATCCAGTCCATGAGATGCCATCAGTGCAACAACATCGGCACCCTTTTTTCTAAGTTCATTAGAAAGGGTGATGATCTTTGGTGCCATTGACTCAAAGTATGTCTTATTTAACTTTCTACTATCAAATGTCTGTGCAAGAGCCGGAGCGATAAGGGAGATATAGCCAACCTTAACCTTTCCTGCAGAAACAATGACACTCTCTTTGATGTTTTCAAATTGAAACTTGTTAGCAATAGACAGGTTGAAGACATTAGATGAGAGCACAGGAAACTTGGCACTTTTTAATCTCTTGTCCAATTCCTGCATGTAGTTTTTTCTAAAGGGGAGAGTAAAGTCACTTTTAGATAAACCACTAGCGTCAAGACCTAAGTAGTTTAGGTAAAAGATAGTCTCATTCATATTGGCCTTCTCTGAAAATAGAGAGCCAGAGCTTACTAGCTGAAGTGCTGAGCCAAATTTTTGTTTTAAAATATTGGTGTAGGCCTTGTATGCTGACAATCCACCAATCTTTATGTCGTATTTATAATTTTGTGCAGGATCTATAACTGAATAGCTATTAGGGTGAATCTTTCCCTCTAGATCATTGATGGCAGCAAAGACAATGTCTTGGTAGCGCTCACCATCAGATTTAACTAAGTATTCATTTGGTTTTTCTGGATAAGTGTAGAGACGAAAATGCCCTTCAATAATCTGATTTTGTCCCATGTCTTTATGGGTACTACAGGATTGGAAGGGCAGTATGATAAACAGCGAAAATAGAACGATAATTTTCATAACGTTCAATCGCATATTAATAGTTCGATATCCCAGATAATTTTGCGTAAGCGGCCTTAAGAGCAGTAGCTATCTTTTGATAGTCTTCTCTTGCAGCTCCACAACACAAACTAATTCTTACAACACCACGTCCAACATCGTCTTGGATGCCCATGGCCCTTAACACTTTACTTGTCTCAGGCTCATTGTCTGAACATGCTGAAGATGTTGTAACAAAGATGTTTTGTGACTCAAGCTCAATTTGCACGGCCTGTCCATGTACACCCGGTAGGGCAATCATAGTAGTACTTGCCAAGCGATCAGCGTCATCACCTATAATTACGGCCTTTGGAAAGGCCTCTTGAACGTCTTTTTCAAATTCAACTCTATATTGTGCCAACTCGGAAAGCTTATCTTTTGATCTCTCAAAAGCGTCAAAGGCAACAGCTAGAGTTTCAATTCCCATATAGTTTTGAGTTCCACCGCGAAGACCTTTCTCTTGTCCACCACCAAAGATGATTGGACGAAGAGTCGTTGGATCTTTTGCGATAATAAATCCACTACCAATTAAAGCACCAACTTTATGTCCACTGACAACTGCGAAGTCCATTCCACTTTCTTCAAAGTTGAATTCTGTTTTGCCAATGAATTGAGTTGTATCTGAAAAGTATGTAACTCCATGCTCTTGGCAAAGCTTACTTATCTCTTTCCAAGGTTGAATTACACCACTTTCATTATTGGCGGCCATAATACAAACCATGGCCACTTTGTCTGAGTTGGTCTTTAGAATATTGGCAAAGTCCTCAATATCAACAACACCAGAAGTCTTGGTCTTAACCGTTAGAACCTCTGCTCCTTTGTTGGAGTAGTACTCACAAGACTGAACTACTGCTGAGTGTTCAATACCTGAAGTGATGATGATGTTTCTAGAGTCGTCTCTGTCACTCATTACTGAGTGAAAAACTTGAGAGATACCTTCACTTGAACCGGAGTTAAATACAATTTGTCCGGCCTTGGCACCTAATGCCTTAGCACAGACTCTTCTGCATTTCTCCATGCCAAAGAGCATCTTCTTACCAATAGAGTGAATTGAGTTGGGGTTGGCGTAGGGGCCACTTTGAATCCTCTCGCAAAGGTATTCCTTTACACTTGGATGTAGTGGAGCCGAGCCATTGTAATCTGCATAAATCATAATTATCTATTCTATGAAATTTTTAGCATTCTTTCGAGCGCTTTTAATGAATTTTTTTTCACGTCCTCGTCAACCGAGATCACGTTGATAGGTTCGCCGCGCTTAATAGAGCGGAAACTCTCAAGCAGCCAACGTGGCCTAACCCTATACATAGTAGCACATAGGCATTGATAAGGTGACAAAGATGTAATCTTTTTATCCGGAAACATTTGGGCCAATCTGTTCACTAGATTGATCTCAGTTCCAACTGCCCACTTACTGCCAGCAGGGGCATTTTTAACCGTATTGATTATGAATGAAGTTGACCCATCCATATCAGCGGCCTGAACTACTTCGAATGAACACTCCGGGTGAACAATAACAGTTGTGTCTGGATCGTCTTTTTTAATTTGTTCAACTTGAGCAGTCGTAAAACCTTGGTGTACCGAGCAGTATCCATACCAAAGAATTACTTTGGCATTTTTAATTTGCTCAGGTGTTACACCGCCGTGCTTTAAGTTGGGGTTGTAGACGATCATATCCTCAAGAGGGATTCCTAGATCAAAACATGTATTTCGTCCAAGGTGTTGATCTGGAAAGAATAAAAGCCTCTCGCCATTATCAAGTGCCCATTGAATGACTTTTTTAGCATTGCTTGAAGTACAAATTGCACCATCGTTTGCTCCAACAAAATCTTTAAGTAGAGCAGAGCAGTTTATATAAGTAATTGGGATGATTTTTTCATCAGTAGATGCCTGGATGTTTTTCCATGCTCTATCAATCTCCACACGATTGGCCATGTCCGCCATTGTGCAGCCTGCATTCATATCAGGCAGGATTACTTTTTGGTTGGGTTTACTAAGCATGTCTGCTGTTTCGGCCATAAAGTGGACTCCGCAGAAGACAATGTATTCACTATCTAGTTTTGCAGCTTCACGTGCTAGTTGAAGAGAATCACCTGTGTGATCTGCAAAAGAGACAATGTCATCTTGCTGGTAGTGGTGGCCTAAAACTACAAGTTTATCACCAAGCTCTTTTCGAATAGCTTGCAGCTCTTCCAGAACTTGCTCATCGCTAAGTTCGGACTCAGTAATTTTAGGTAAATGGTCTTGATCGTTTTCGTAGATATTCATAATTATTCCTTGGCCTTCTTTTAAACCAATATTGTTTGGAACTCAAGGTTAATTACGGCCCTAAAAGCAGCATTAGACTATTGCGCGCAGCGCAAAAAGTCAATGGTTCTGGGTACTTATTTTTTGACGTAGTGTGATGGGTATCCTAGACTTTTTCTATAAGGAATAACTTTGTCCGAAAGGGAGTTCACACAATGGCAAAAGTAATAACCGTCGCTAACAATAAGGGTGGTGTGGGTAAAACCATGCAGGCCTACCAACTTTCAACATATCTTGCTCATAAGGGCAACAAAGTACTTGTAATTGACCTAGACTCACAAGCAAACCTAAGTGTTACATTGGGAGCGGATGTTAGAAGAACTCTGATTCCTGAGTGGCTAATTGGTGATGTAGACAGTGAAGACGTTATTGTTCCAGCTGAAGGAAAGCAAGACTTCTACAATAACTTATTTGTAATCCCTTCTTCTCGTCATATGGCGAACCTTGCAAAGCTTTTGATTTTGTCAGAAGCGGAAGTAAGAAAAAACGCCGGAAGAAAAGAGAGACTTTTAAAACTTCGTATCGAAGCTCTTAAAGAAAAATTTGATTATATCGTAATTGACACACCTCCGATGCTTGGTGATGAACTTATCATGGCATTGGTTGCAAGTGATAGAATCTTTATCCCTACTCAGGCGCAAGACTATTCAATCGATGGCCTTGAAGAGTTGATGGATACTTTTGAAATCATCAAAGAAAGTGAAAACCCTTCTCTTGATTTCAGCATCATTCCTTCAATGGTAAATGCAAGAAGAAAAATCGAGCAGACTCGTCTAGATGAGCTTGCACAGTCATTCAACGTAACTCCTTCTATTAGAAACCTAGTTGATATGCAGGAATCAATCTCTTTGAGAAAACCGGTATTTTTGATGGGTAAGAAGTCCAAAGGTAAAAAAGATTACAACAAACTTTGGAACTCTCTAGGATTGTAATCGGGACTTAAAGGAGAAAAACTATGGCCAAGACTTTTGAGGCACGTGTTTCTAAAAGAAAAAGAGAAAAAAAAGATATTGCTTCTCATTTAGATCAAAGCATCTTTGAGATGAATGATGAAAAACTTCTACAAGGCGCTCGTCTAGACGATATCGCTTTGGCAAAAATAGAAGTTAGAAAGCAGGTAAGAACTAAGTTTAATGACGATTCCATTGCGGAGTTGGCAACAAACATTAAAGAAAATGGCCTTATTCAACCGTTGGTTGTTCACAGAGAAGGCTCAAAGTACGTTTTGATTTGTGGGGAGAGACGCTTTAGAGCTATGTCCACAATTGAAGATATGAAGATGGCTCCTTGTTTTATTTTGGAAGATAAAACGGACGAAGAATTGATGGCGATCCAGTTTTCCGAAAACTCCGCTAGAGAGCAACTTCATTATATCGACCAGGCCGACTCGATCCATGGTTATAAAAAATTGACGGGTGCATCTGAGAGAAAAATCCAAGCGGCCCTTGGAATTTCTAAATCCGAAGTTCACAGATGCCTAACTATAGCCAAGCTTCCTAAAGCAATTAAAGAGGCAGCTAAAACTCACAATACTGAAAAGTACGTGTTGATCGAGTGGGGCGCTCTTGAGCGTGGAAATGTTCGTAACGAAATTAAAAAGAAAATTTTGGAAGGAACAATCACTAAAAGACTTCAGCTAAAACGCGCTATCAATGCCGCAGGCGGCGTAGTTAAAGCTGGTCAGAAAAGTGCGACCACAAAAAAGAAAACGACCAGAAAGAAAACGACTGCTAAGACTTCCGATCTTCTTAAGCTAATGAAGGCCAAGAAGATGGACAAAAAGACTCAGGCGGCGTTGAAAGAGTTGCTTGCAGAGGCGACTGGAAACTAAATTTCCCCCTGTAATACCGGAGCTTTGTCCAATACAATGGATTGTATGAGCAGAGTATCCGGTCTTACAAATTATAGTACTGTAAATCCAAATCATTCAGATGGTTTGAGAAAAGCAAAACCTGAAGCTAAAAAGAGCTCACCTGACTACGAAGTCTCACTATCAAAAAATACTAAAAATTTAGAGAAGAACCTCAAAGATGCCTCGGAGTCAAAGTCCTATGACGTTGATCCGGCAGCTCTAGCACAAAAGATTCACGCCAAAAAATTTGGAAAGCTTGAAAAGCCGGGAATCTTTTTTGTAAGTGGCTTTGATTGGTTTGGCGCAAGTTCTGTTAAAGGAAACTATGACGGAATTCGCGACATGGCAGAAGCTGTTGAAGGAGCAAGACACTACGCTTGGGACCAACAAGAAGAAATTCTTGGTGAGATTAAAAAGCGAAATCCTGACCAGCCAATAATTCTTGTTGGGCACTCCTTTGGAGGCGATGCTGTTGTTGAAATTGCCCAGCAGTTAAACACAATAGAGAATGGATTCAGAAGTGTTGATCTTATGGTGACTTTGGACTCTGTAGGATTGGACAATGACATTGTCCCTCAGAACGTTAAACAGAATTTAAATTTTCTAGCTCAAGGAAATCGCTTCATAAATGATGGGCCAAACATTGCGGCCAACTATGAAAGAAGTGATGTCACAAACTTTCTTCGTCACGAGGAGCACGCAGAACTCGATGATGCCACAGATATCCAAATAGAGATTTTAGAAGCTATTCAAAAAATTGTATAAACTAGGGCCTTTTACTCCGTAATTGGCGCGTCGTTTGCCCTTATATAAGCATAGAGAGAGAAATTAGATAGTAATTTCAATGATTTATGAGGGAAAGATGCAAAGAAATTGTTCAAAAATTAGACAGTCACTAAAAGTTTTACAAAGCATAAGCGCTTTAGGGCTTCTATTTTCCTTTGCAGCTGAGGCCAGAGTTGGCCGTGCACCAGCAAACTTCGTTCCAGATGACGATAAAATTGTTGTTCCAATGGTTATCGAGAGAAACCTTATGGAAGACTTTCATGAAAAACATTCTCATAAGTTCAAAAACGCTAAGCAGAAGATTCAGAAGTGGGTGGCACAGGAAGAATATGCCGAGGCCTATGGTTTTGAAAATAACGGAGTAGTGGATCTACCTACCGCAGAAGAGAAGCAAAAATTCTTTGAGAAGAACTATCTTCGATTTGTAACAAAGGATGTGGAAAAAAGTGCCAACAGAAACGCCAAGCAAACTGTTGAGCAATGGTATTCTGAGTGGAACGCGGATGATGAGCTTGCTTCGATTGAGGCACAAGAAGCACATGAGTCATTTATCATCAAGGCCAAGAAGAAAAGAGGACAAAAGGTTCGTGCTATTGAGAAAGAGGTGAAGGTAGGTAAGAGTAAAATTCATCTGGATATCCAACCAAGAGTAGAGGTTGGGATGGTTAAAATTCGTTTTAGAAGCCCTTTCCTCAAAGCTAGAGCTTGGGTAGGGATTAATGGAAACCAAGAGCTTCAACTAGAGAGACGTTTCAAGTCAACTCAAACCAATGCAGAAGTAAACTATTTTATTGAGCAAAAGAGAGTTCTTGCCTCTGTGGACCAAAGAATTACAAACAATTTAAGCCTAAGATTGACTCACGATAAGATCGACGCCGATGGAGTTAACGCCCTTGAAGGAAAATCTTTTGAAAATAATGTACTTCAATTGAGATTTGGTATGGGATTTTAATAATTCTGGTGTTAATTTTTTCTAAAATTCTTATAATGGTAAAAAACTAAAAAACGGAGAGTTTATGGCGTTATATCACAGCCCCCTCTACAAGGATGCGTTAGCTCAGCTAGAAGAAGCTGCAAGTGTTATGAAAGCGGATCCAAACATTATCGACAGACTTAAAAAGCCTAAAAGAGCTATTCAAGTTTCTGTTCCAATTCGTTTGGATGACGGAACTGTAAAGACTTTTGAAGGTTATAGAGTTCAGCACAACCTTACTTTAGGACCTGGTAAGGGTGGAATTCGCTACCATCCAGATGTGGATCTTTCTGAGACTACTGCTCTTGCAATGCTTATGACTTTTAAGTGTGCTTTGGTTGGTTTGCCACTTGGTGGCGCTAAAGGTGGGGTTAAAGTAAATCCTAATGAACTTTCTCGTCAGGAACTTCAAGGCCTTACAAGAAGATTTGCTCTAGAAATTGGACCATTTGTAGGTCCAGATAAAGATATTCCAGCTCCAGATATCGGAACTGACAGACAGACTATGGCATGGTTCATGGACACGTACTCTCAGATTCACGGTTATGCGAGTCATGGTGTTGTTACAGGTAAGCCTATTTCAGTTGGTGGATCTCTAGGAAGAGAAGAAGCAACTGGTAGAGGTGTTGCATACTGTATCAACTTTGCTTATGACAGAATGGATAAAACTATCGACAACAATACTACTATTGCTATTCACGGCTTTGGTAAAGTTGGTATGCCTGCTGCAGTTGATCTTGCGGAGCAGGGTGCAAAGATTGTTGCAGTAAGTGATGTTTCAGGCGCAGTATATGATCCAGATGGTCTTGATGTTCTTAAACTAATCAATTGGGTTAAGGGGAGAAAGCTACTTAAGGATTACCATGGTGTTGAGCATATCACTAACGACGAGCTTCTTGAGCTTGACGTGGATGTTTTGATTCCAGCTGCAATTGACGGTGTAATCACTAAGAAAAACATGAAAAATATTAAGGCAAGACTAGTTGCCGAAGGTGCAAACGGACCTCTTACAAAAGAAGCTGTTGAGTATCTTTCAGAGAAAGACGTATTCATTATTCCAGACATTCTTTGTAATGCTGGTGGTGTTATCGTTTCTTACTTTGAGTGGGTTCAAGGTCTTGCACACTTTTTCTGGGACATCGATCAAATCAACAAAACTCTTCACAATATCTTGAAGAATGCTTTTGCTGAAGTTGTGAAAAAGTCTGTTCACTACAAAGTGGATATGAAAAAAGCGGCAATGATCGCTGCCTTGGCAAAACTTGAAGCTGCTATGAAGCTTAGAGGATTGTTCCCAGGCTAGAATTATGTTTCTAAAATGTAACAAGGCATGCCTATTATGGGCATGCCTTTGTTTTAGCTCCCACGCCAAAATTATAAAAGACGATGTCTTCGTCAAAAAAGATAATTTCTATACATTAAAGCAAGCTTGTAAAAGTCTAACGAATAGAGAGTCCGCTCTTGTTGATGCTAAATCAATCTCAAAAATTGATTGCATGGGACAAGAAGTTAAGGCCATGGACTTTTGTAGAAAAGAATTCAGAGAAGATTCCTCGCTGGCAAGAGCGATTGTGACAGATGAAAAACTAAACTGTCAGATGGCCGCAAGAATCAATTTGAGTTACTTGTGTCAGGGAATGAGTGATAAACTCTGCAAGGATAAAACAATTGGTTGTCAGCATTTTAAAGAGGATTTCGCTCATAATTTGAGAATCGCTCACTCTGCTGTGACCATCGACGAGCAGGGAAGACGACTCTCTTGTTATTTTACAGCGACTCCAGTTCAAAGTGCTTATGAGTTATCACTCTAAATAGATAGAGTCTCAGATACACCTAGGTAGTTGATCATTGCATGATCACTTTTTTGCATACACTGATCTAGAGGCACAACCGCCACACTATTTTCTCGAACTACAACCGCATGACATTCAAGATTTGAAATCAAAGCTGAGACAGCTTCTTTTCCCATTACAGAGGCAAAGAATCTATCGTTTGGTGTTGGGCTTCCACCTCTTTGGATATGGCCTAAAACGCAAACTTTGCTGCTGATATCGTGCTTTTGTTCCAAGACTTTGGCTATGTTGTAGCTTCGTCCCGGGCTTTCACCTTCTGCAACAATAATGATTGATGAATTTTTACCTCTTCTGATCCCACGTCTGACATCACTAGAGAGTTTTTCGTAGTTCACTTCTTCATCAGAGTTTAAAAGGATGTTCTCTGCACCAGAACAAATTCCAACCTTCAGGGCAATAGAGGAGGATCTGGCTCCCATTACTTCAATTAGAAAAGTTCTATCACTTGATTGGGCGGTATCTCGAATCTTATCAACTGCCTCCATAGCTGTTTGTACTGCTGTATCAAAACCTATGGTGTAGTCAGTTCCTGAAATATCATTATCAATTGTGCCTGGAATTCCAATTACGGATATTCCAAACTCGTCGTGAAGTGCTTTCGCGCCTTTGAATGAGCCATCTCCACCGATCACTACAAGAGCGTCAATGTCTCTGTCTTCCAAAATTTGCGCGGCCTTTGCTCGAAACTCTTTTTCTTTAAATTCAGGACATCTTGAAGTGTAGAGAACCGTACCACCGTGATGGATGATATTACCTACTGAGGATGCGTTCATCTCCTCCATGTCGTTATTTAGAAGTCCTTGATAGCCTCGCTTTATGCCGTAAACTTTAAGTCTCTCGCCAATGGCGGCTCTTACTACTGATCTAATAACACAGTTCATCCCAGGGCTGTCTCCGCCGCTGGTCATTACTGCAATGGATCGAATCATTTTCTCGCTCATACAAGTTCCTATTGAAAAATTGAGTGACCTTCAAACTCTTTTGGCGCCTCTATTCCTAAGATGTGTAGAATCGTAGGGGAGATGTCTTTAAGCGCGTTGTCTTTGGAGTTTAGCTCAAGGGTTTTACCTTTTAAAGACTTATGAACAACTGCAAATGGGGCCTTAGCACTGGAGTGTGCTGTATGAGGGCTATTGTCTTTGTATTCCATCTCATCAGCATTACCGTGATCGGCAGTAAGAAGCATTGTCACATCATTTTCTTCACATGATTTTATAAGTCTTCCAAGACACTCATCGACAACTTCCACGGCCTTTTTTGTCGCTTCAAAGTTTCCGGTGTGTCCTACCATATCTGGATTTGCAAAATTCACCACGTAGAGAGAGTAGCTGTGGTCTTTAAGTTTATCATTGAGTTTGGCACACACTTCAGGAGCACTCATCTCTGGCTTTAAATCATAAGTGGCCACATCTCTAGGAGATTCCACAAGAATGCGATCCTCTCCTTCAAAAGGCTTTTCAGCTCCACCGTTGAAGAAGTAAGTCACGTGAGCGTATTTTTCTGTCTCAGCGATTTTGAGCTGCTTTAACCCTTTCTGGGAGAGAAACTCACTTATAGTCTGTTTGATGTTCTCTCGTGTGAATAGCACTGGAACATCTGGCATTTCTTCTTCGATATAAGGGGACATACATAAAAAGTACTTAGGCCTTACATCATTTTTAAAGTGGGTGAACTTTGGATCAGTGAAGGCCAAGCTCATTTGTCTGGCGCGATCTGGACGAAAGTTTATAAAGAACATGCAGTCTTCACTCTTAATTGCGCCTTCTTCTAGTAGTAGAACGTGCTCAATATGCTCGTCATAAACTTCTTGGGCGTAATTGTCTTTTAGGTATTCAAGGGCAGAGGTATCTCGTGCTGCATCTTTACCTGTCATTGCGTCATAAGACTTTTTAATCTTTTCCCAACGACGATCTCGGTCCATACCAATAGCTCTGCCACCGATGGAGGCGAACTTAAAGCCACCATGATCTTCTATTTCTTGGATGTAGTTCACACCAGTGGTCTTAGAAGTATCACGGCCGTCTGTGAAGGCATGTAAATAGATTTGTATATCATCATCAATGCTGTCGATGATGCTCTTTAAATGCTTAATGTGAGCGTGTACACCACCATCAGATAATAGGCCTAAAAGATGAATTCTCTTAGTGCCATTTTTGGCGCAATTAATAAGTTCAATGAACTTTGGCATATCTTTAAGCGTGTTCTTCTCAATTGCTTCATTGATACGCACAAGATCTTGTCTGACTGGACGGCCGGCACCAATGTTCATATGTCCAACCTCTGAATTTCCAGCAACACCTTTTGGCAGTCCAACGGCCTCACCACCAGGCTCAATTTCAGTATTTGGATATTCTTTTCTGATCAGATCGAGATTTGGAGTGTTGGCCGCTTTTACAGCGTTAAGAGATGATTGTTCGTTTATGCCCAGTCCGTCGGCAATAACTAGTAAAACTCTCTTGGAGAGTCCTTTTAGTCCTTCCATAAAAATGCTCCTAATTATGATAAGGGTGATTTTCTTTAATAGTTATAGCGCGATAAACCTGTTCAATGAACAATAGTCTGGCCAGTTTGTGTGGAAATGTAAGCTTTGATAAAGAGATTCTCTCTTGTGATGCGTCTAAAACTGATTGATCGAAGCCTTCGGCGCCTGCGATTATGAAAATAAGCTGTTGAGAGAGTTCCAAGTTGCCAAAAAGCCACTTTGAGAATTTTACGCTCTCACGCTCTTGTCCAAACTCTGTCAAAGCAATCACGCGAGCTGTGGAGGTTTTGGAGATGTCTTGAATTTTTTTGAGTATGAGCTTTCCTTCACTGGCCTTATCTTCGGCATTGGCCTTCAGCTCATGAATTTGGAAATCGATGCTTTTAATTCGTTGAAGGAAGTCTTTCTCTAAACTTTCAATGTTTCGATCTTTGAGCTTTCCTACAACGATTAAATGGAGTTTCTTCACTAGAAATAATTGTCAGTTGGATCAGATTTAGGCTCTTGGGCCGTTTCAGGATGCTCAAAATAGTATTCCTGAGGAATTTCAACCTGAGGATATGCTCCCCAAAGCTCATCAAGGTCAAAGATATCACGAGGCAGCTCTTGGAAGATGTGAATAATTACATCACCCGCATCAAGAAGCATCCACTCACCATCAGCAACACCTTCAAGAGATAGAATCTTACCATCATGCTCTCTGAAGTTGTTTTGGATCTCATCGATCATGGTCTTTGCTTGCATCGTATTTTGTGCAGTTGCAATGATGTTATAGTCACAAAGAGAGCTTGAATCCCCAACATCATAGATCTTGATGTTGACGCCCTTATAGTTGGCTATGATCCAAGCAGCAGCAAGTGCCATCTTCTTGGTTTGCTCATCTTTTTGATTAAAAATTTTGTTAACTTCTTTAGCGACAAATTCGTTTGCCATGCGTACTCCCGAGGGTTTAATTAGCTTTTGTCTTTAGCATAAGTCTTTTTAAAAGATCAAGGTTCCTTCCAGATACTGAAGAAATAGGTAGGACTCTTTTATCTAGAGTCTCTTCCATTGTTTTTTGAAATCTGGATATTTCCTCTTCAGTCATAGCGTCGATTTTTGTTAGACAAACAATTTCAACTTTATGGCCTAGCTCTTCTTTGTATTTAAGAAGCTCATCTTTTACCGTGGCATAATCCTCTAGTGCCTCATAAGGCTCTAGAAGCATAGAACAATCCACCAAATGTACTAAAGCACTAGTTCTTTCGATATGTTTTAGAAATTGAATCCCCAGACCTTTTCCTTCACTGGCCTTTTCAATAAGACCTGGAATGTCTGCAACAACTAAGCTGTTTTCATCATCTACTTTAACAACACCAAGATTAGGAGTCAGAGTAGTGAAGGGATAATCTGCAATTTTTGGCTTGGCCGATGAAATTGATGAAATCAATGTCGACTTTCCGGCATTTGGAAGCCCAATCAAAGCAATGTCTGCAATTAGTTTAAGTTCAAGTTTAAGTGGAAGATAAATACCTGCTTCACCTTCTTGAGCAAATCTTGGTGCCTGGTTTGTTGACGACTTAAAGAAAGCATTACCTAGACCACCACGGCCACCTTGAGCGATAAGTTGTTTTTGATCATGCTCAACGATGTCAAAAAGAAGCTCTCCCGTCTCTTGATGGTAAATCAAAGTCCCAACAGGAACTTTTAGAACCATGTCTTCTCCGGTAGCTCCATCCATTTGTGAGCCTTTACCGTTTTCACCGTCTTGAGCATCGTAGTGCTTTCTTCCACGGTAGTTCATTAGAGTGTTTATATTTTCGTCTCCGATAACATAAACATTTCCGCCCTTACCGCCGTTGCCGCCATCGGGTCCGCCGAATGCGACGTACTTTTCTCGACGAAAGTGAACAACACCGTTGCCACCTTTGCCAGAAGTAACTTCAATTTTTACTTCATCAATGAACTTCATCTTTGGTTTAACCTCTAAAAAAAAGGGAGTCTTTCGACTCCCTTATATAAAAAAACAAATTTGTTTTTAAATTATGCTGAAACTACAGAAACTTGCTTAATTTTCTTCGTGTAGTGAGAAAATTGAACTTTTCCTTCAGTCATTGCGTATAGGGTGAAATCGCGACCCATTTTAACGCCTACGCCAGCGTGAAATTTAGTTCCTTTCTGACGAACAATGATGTTCCCAGTTTGAACAGTTTCTCCACCGTATTTCTTAACCCCTCTCATCTTTGGGTTAGAATCACGGCCGTTACTAGTACTACCACCTGATTTTTTGTGAGCCATATATTTCTCCTAAACTATTTTTAAATTAAGCTTTTACTTCTGTAATTTTTAGAGCTGTAAAGTATTGTCTGTGACCATTTTTAGTTTGGTACTTACCAGGCTTTCTTTTAAGAACGATAACTTTTCTTGCTCTGCCTTGTTTAATAACTTCAGCAACTACTTTAGCACCTGCAACTACTGGAGTTCCAACCTTAGGAGCATCTCCACCGATGAATAGAACTTGATCAAGCTCTACAGTAGTTCCAACTTCTTCTTCCATTTTTTGAACATCAATGATGTCACCGGCCTTAACTTTATATTGGTGGCCTTTAATTTCAACGATTCCGTACATATTAACTCCTTATGCATGGTTAGGGGAGGAAAGTGCCTTCTTTTTACCCTAACTTATGGCGTAATTTGAAACTACACTTTTATGGCGCCAAAGGATATTTGTCAATATAATTTATTAAAATGCGCGTACTTGACCGCGCGTCATGAAATATCTTGAAAGACCTAGCTAAATGCTCGGAATTAAACCTTAAATTTTATTAAGGAGTCCTTAAACACCTAAAGTGAAATGCTCTGATTGTCGATCTGTACTATAGAAGAACAAGTTTAAAGCGAGAGGATTATGAGCGAGCAAAAACCAGCATACTATCAATTTCAAAAAGAAATGCAATATCAAGTGTTTGCAAGATTTGAGGACACAGGCCTTGAAAGCGAGATGATCCAGACAATGGAGGCCTTAGGGTTTTCAAAGGTGGACGATGATAAGCTTAAAGAAATTGAGTTTAGTCGATCTGAAACCAGAATTTTAAAAATATCCAAAGCATCTATAAAAGTGTCACAGCAAATTCGTGGCATCTCTAACGGAATGGACAAGTATGGCCCTGAGAGTATTAGCTCTCAAGGTGGATATGAAGTTTACCGCTATCACGGAGTAGGGATGATGATCTTTGCTCAGCAATCTAATACATGGGAAATGGGGCTAGTTAACCCGACTCTAAATATTGAAAAGATAAAGGTTATGCTAACGCGCTTTGTTTCTTGGGCCTTGGCACCTAAAGGTGTTGTTGGCTTTTGGGCCGTGCCGGTAGATCAAGGCTTTGTAGTAATGAAGCCTAAAGAATCTTTATTTGAAGCGGTGTTTATCGATATCGATCAAATGGCCATGATGACTCAAGATGGAATTAAGCCAATTTGTGCTGATCTACAGATTCTAAGAGTAGATGAAACTCTAAAGAACTCTTCTAAGAGTATGAGTAAAGAGGCCTTGTTGAGCTTTCTTTGTTCAAACACCACTCACTTCTCTTACTCTGGACTACCTAATACTATGAGAGCAAAGCTTTATGAGGTTGCCTCTTTTGCAAGTGGCATGGTCTATCCAGTAGACAACTACAGGCCTAGAACCTCTCATCAAGAGATTAGTTAATAGTTTAGTTTGAAGTTATTGGTATAGAACAAGATTCTACTGGCGTATGCCCTACGGTTATCATCACCGTTATATAGTTCAAGTGCTTTTTGGTACATTGAATTTATGTCTTCAGAAGGATTTCCATCCTTAATATGCGCCAGATAAACTTTAAGAAGTATTGCTCCCATGTAAACACTGGTAAGTGTCTGTTCTTGAACAACTCTTTTTATGTACTGGGTGTCTTTATTCATAACACTTAAAAAGTCTTTATACCTTTGCACTCCCATACATCGTTGTAAGTTTAAGTGGAGGTACTTGGTGTTTTCAGCTCTAGTGTATTCAAGACCTCTATAACCTAATTGATCCTTAATTTCTTTTATTCCCGCACTTGTAAGTTGAGTTAAACCAACAGCACCTGTGGGGCTCTTAGCATCTGGTTTGAAAGTCGATTCTTTATGAATTAGTGCTGTAAGAATGATTGGATCAAGATCCAAGCAACTTGATGCTTCGACAATATTTTCTGCAAGCATGGCCGAGTAATCTCTTGCGTTTGGGTTTTGATCCTCAATATAGTTTTGAATTCTGCCCGGGTGGACCTCTTCTTTTGTGGTTATGAAAGTTTGAGAAAGACTATCAAAGGCCACAAAAAAACCACCACTAGCAAACGAGTTGGCACTTGCTAAAAAAATGAGTGCCGAGATGATGATTTGAATGAACTTATTTTTCTGCATGGAAATAATTTAACACTAGTAGCTTAAATACAGATCCGTTTTTGAAATTCATTCAAGGGGCGTTAGTTTTTTAAACACTAAAACCCCGATTTTGTTAGAGATGCTTTAATATCTACTTGGTAAAGGGGTTGTCCTTAAGCTGTTCTTGAATAGTCATGGCCTTGATAATTGGCGTGTAGGTCCCATAGTTGTGTTTTTCTGGATAGACAGAATAAAACACTGGGAAACAAGTAATAGAGCATGCTCCAGAGTAGATGTGTCGCATATTGGCCTTGTTCTTCCAAACATAAACTGCCTGCTCTTCAACTCTTTTGTATTCGTCTTGTTTTTTTAGTCTATTGATTAATGACTGATGAAAAATATCGTGCAGAAAATAGGCAGGTAGCCTTGCATAGAAATCAGTGATTTCACCATTTATGACTTGAGCTAGAACTGGAAATTTATAACGAATATGGGCCACATAAAATTTATATATGGTGAATGCTCCCACCTTTTTTATGGCCTGTGCTTTCCCATGTTTTTTTTGAGCATCCACAAGCTTTTGCCCTGGCATGAAAACCTGAAGGCTATCCACACTAAAATCATAATTTGGCGGATCAACCTTCGCTTGCAAAAGTGGAGTGAATACAAGAATTAAGGCGCTTACGAGGGCGCGGGAAAAATTGTTCATTGCCCTTCCTGGAGCTTGGTTTACTGATAGAATTATCACACGGATAGGGCCTTGAAATCTAATCGTGGAATTATTTTCTAGCGTTTTTATCTGACCCTAATACCCGTGTAATACGGTATAATATAGGCAGGGTTTCCGTATAGTAAACGGGTGACAAAACTGATTTATTATCCGAAAATTAATTTTTACTAAGTAATGACTATGAAGTGTCGTTTAATCAACTAGGAGAGGTTGTTTAATGTTCCATAAAACCCTGAGATTTAGCTTAATGCTTACCCTGTTCGCTTCCTGTGCCACTAGAGAAGTAGCTCAAGTGGAAACTACCGAAGTGGTCAAGGTCTCTCGTATCCAAAAAGATCTTATTGAAAAGGATCTAAACTTTTGTGACACATGCGTGATTGGGTCTGTAGGGGATGAAGTATTAAAGTCTTCTGATAAAAAGACTTACTACCTTCATGGTGCTGAACATCTAAACCTAGATAACTTTTATTTTGATATTCCGGTTGTTTACAACAAGGCCGTTAAAAAGTGGATTCGCTATTTCACTGGCCGAGGAAAAGCAACTTATAGAAAGTACGCCGAGAGGGCCGGAAGATACGGGCCTGTATTATCTAAAATTTTAAATGACCAAGGTCTTCCAAGAGATTTAATTTTCTTATCCATGGCGGAGAGTGGATTCGCTAACCACGCAAGGTCTTGGGCCAAAGCTGTAGGTCCTTGGCAGTTCATGCCATTTACTGGAAGAAGATATGGACTTGAAGTTGGATTCTTCCTAGATGAGAGAAGAGATCCACTTAAGGCCACTGTTGCTGCGAGTACATATCTTAGAGATCTCTACGATCGTTTTGGATCATGGGAGCTTGCGATGGCCGGCTATAATGCTGGTGAAGGTAAGATTGGAAGAGCAATTAGAAGATATAGAACTAAAAACTTCTGGAAAATCAGAAAGGGTAGATACCTAAAGCCTGAGACTAAGAACTACGTTCCAAAAATTATGGCCTTGGCAATTATTGGTAAAAACTTAAAAGCATTTGGATTTGAAAACGTTGAATTTAAAAAAGCTCTAGATTTTCAAGAAATCGAAGTTCCAGGAAACACTGACCTCTATAAAGTCGCACAAGTGATTGGCAGTGACTTTAAAGAGATGAAAAAGTACAACCCTGAGGTTCTGAGATGGCAGACTCCTCCAAGTAAGAAAACATATGTTCTTAGAGTGCCGGTAGGTAAAAAACAGGCCTGGAGTGATCTAGAGGACAAAAGTGTAGTTGCTGCCACTGATTACAAAGTATATCAACTAAGAGGCTATGCATCACTGCATCACGTTGGAAGAAAATTCAAGGTACCTTCAAAGGTTTTGGCACAAATCAATGATATGGATCCAAAGAAGAGATTGTTTCCAAAAACGGCGGTATATCTTCCATTTAGAGACGATCACAAGCCTAGAAAAGACAGACTATACTCTGATCTATATGAGAAGCCTCGTAAGAGTGTCCTTAGACGCAGGGCCTATAATCGCTGGATAAAGCGTGGTAGAAGCCGTGGGGCCAAAATTGAGAATCCAAAACAGTTTTACATCGTTAAAAAAGGTGATACTCTCTGGGACATAGCCAGAAAGACCGGTGTAAACATCAATACGATCATTCGCTCCAACTATTCACTAGTAAAAAGAAGAATGATTCTACCCGGAGACAAACTGGCGATTAAATAAAAAGGCCATAAATGTCAGGATTTGGATTAAGAGCTTTTAAAAAGCTCAAAGAAGACTCGCGTAAACAAGATAAAAGACAATACATTCCATACATAGTCTGCGGCGATAATGACTTCGCCGTTTTGACTTATCTTAAGCTTTTGCACAAGCACGGTGAGGACAAAGTTAAACTTGTCTGCAAAGACCCTGTGGATAAGCAAGACATCACCAATCAATGGAAATGTTCACTTCATTATTTAAGAGATGAAAATCTTGCAAATAAACTCATTGAATTAAACCCAAAACTTGAAATCATTCCAAGTAATGCTGGAGTTGTGTTTTATAAAGACGGCAAGTTTCATGAAATTGATGGTAGGGCCAAGCCTTATGAGTTTATGGAAGATGAAGACTATTTTCAGTCTGCATACTATCAAATGAAAAAAGAGGCCTTATTCTCAACTGAGGACTGGAACAATCTTGATGAGATTTTAAGAAAGGCACAGATTCATAAATACATCTCTTCAATTGATAAAATTACCTCTGAGGATCTTGTTGAGAAAACAAACTTCAGACTATCAACTGGTGAGCATGAAAACCTTGAATGTGAAAAACTTTATTGGTGTGAGAGCCCTAAAGCTTTTTATAAACTATTCACTGATAAAAACAATCTTAGTGACGCCACAGCAGGCTATTGTAGCTCCCTAGAGGAGAGAGTAGGGCTCACTGTACACTTTGAAGTGGATAAAGAGATCTATGACTCTCAGGGCACTGTACTGCTTCCTCAGAGTGCA
>JAGSHJ010000337.1 GCA_023954595.1 Bacteriovoracaceae bacterium
GCCCATGGCCTAGGTGAAGACAATCAACTTTATTTTCTGTCTCAAAAGAAAGAATAGGGTTTTTAGAAACAACATAGTTGTAGAACTCGCACACCTGTCCACTTGAGGCAGGACTCTTACCTGAAAGGTCTGGATATGATTTAACCACTCTTTCTGTGAGACTTATGATTCTGTTTTGGTAGCTAGGCTTATAAATACATTTAAAATCTTCTGGTTGGTTCTTAACATTGTTCTTGTTCAACTTACTCATGGCCTTTTCGTACTTAGTATCACAAGTTTGAATGCATGCTTCTGAATCAAAGTATTGCTCTTCGTAAGTTACCATTCTTGTACCGAAGCTCTCACTTGGCTGTTTGTATCTAAATACACATGAATCTTTTGGGTGATTGCTTGAATGTCCTTCAAAGTCGTATTTGGTTACGGCCATGTGTCTACTAGACTTTCTAGTGGTTAGAACGTCACCTATAAAACAAAATACATCCTGTCCTTTAGAGCCATCTAATTCAAAGAAAGCCTTCTTACAGGATTCACGACATTCGTATTGTGTAGCATCCTTAATATGCTTTTTATAAGAAGTGCCATTAGATGAAAGAAGCTCTGATAGGGTAAATTCTTTATGCTTTTTAGGTGTGTTGATTACAGAATAACATTGTCCCTTAATATGAGACTCTTCCTCATAAAATTGGCCTTCTAAAGGGTGCCAACCGATATTCTTTTTCCCCGGTTGATTAGCATTTGTTAGAGCTGCAGTGGCCATTGATATTTTACTATTGGCATCTTTTATACATTCAGCTCTTGTTGGTGCTACGCCTACGTATACAGGCTCCATTGCTCTGGGGACTGTTGAAGGGCCCTCAAGGTAGTGTGCATCTTGTGCTTTTTCACTAATTCTAATAGTGCAAAAACCATAAGATTTTGAATTTTTGTCTAATTGCGAGATGTACTGAGGGTTCTTTTTATAGAAGCTCATAATCTGAGAGTACTTAAAGTAATCCTTTGCTATTTGCGTGCATCCAACTCCAAGGCCATTACACATTGATTTCACTATTTTTGATTCTCTATCACTTGAATCAGACCCTAAGACCTGAGCTTCAGTGACGTTAAAAGAGCTTTTTAAAAAATCCAGATCAATTGGATTTCCTGAAACCTTCTCAGTGTTATCACTACTAACTGTAGTGTCATCCAGGCTTTCTTGTTGTCCGCTTGTCGCTGCAATTTCTGTGTTTGGATCTACCTTTGCAAAGTATTCTTCAAGCTTTTCTTCACAGCCCTGATCTCCCTTACAAGCTGTAAGGTTTTGTTCCTTGAGGTATTCCAATGTATTAGGAGAGTCCTCGGCATTTGTGGTGGTGCTGGCCTGAAGTATTGGTTTATTATTAACTTCCACTTCTTTTGTTTCATTATTTATTTTAGAGACCGCGGAAGCATCCATTAAAGGATCATTGTTATCAATGATTTTAATAGAAGCACTTGGTGCAGGTAGTTTTGCGGGAGCGAGGTTATTAGTCTGTGAGAATTTTTTACCGCTAGATTCTTTTGATAAGTCTGGAAGTTGTTCTAATTCGTAGTTTCTTTTTTTATCCATACAGTTCATATCTGAACAATTAACGTAATAAGAAATAGTTTTATTAGAAGAGCAGTTATCATCTTCAGAGTTTTCACAAATGGTCTTTAAATGATTTTCAATACCGATTGTAAATTCACGACATTTGTCAGTCGTGCATGAGTTGTATCTTTCAAGTTTTAAATTTAAGCATGTATCACTATTACAGTTTTCTCTTGCTAACTCTTCAAAAGTCTTAGCGTCTGAATCTTGTGCAGATACAGTGAAAACTGGAAAGATGAAGGCCAGGAGAATTAATGTTTTAAATAGGTCTTTAAGTTGATTCATAGATCCTCTTGAGTAAATAAATATTCAAGAGTGATTATACAATACGATGGGCTATTTAAAGAATGAGGCCCTAAATAGGTGAGAACCGGAAAAAATGTGCCCACATAATGTAGGCACTTTAGATTTTTTTAATTAGAGGCACAAGATCCGTCTGTAAACTCAGTGATTCCCTCACATTTGGCCTGGCATGGGTTTGGATAACTGATGCCATTTGAGCCACAAACTGGACGAAAGTCCTTAGTGCAAATACATGCATTATTTTGTTCAATTATTGAATTTTGTACAGGTGCCTGAGCTTTGGGTTCAGTGTTCTTTTGCTCCGTACAAGAAACAGTTGCTAACATTATAAAAAAGACTGCAAATTTCAAAATAAACCTCTTATTTGTAAACTGGATATTCTTTGCAAAGAGAGATGATCTCTTCTCTAATTTGAGAGTGTAGGTTTCTATCATCTGGATTTTGAAGTGTCTTAACCATCCAAGCTGCTAGAAGTTTCATATGAGCTT
Organism: Bacteriovoracaceae bacterium; assembly: GCA_023954595.1. Lineage (GTDB taxonomy): Bacteria > Bdellovibrionota > Bacteriovoracia > Bacteriovoracales > Bacteriovoracaceae > UBA845. The sequence goes on from JAGSHJ010000337.1 coordinate 2,398, forward strand.
CTTTGAATCCTCTTGTCGTTAAAGCGGGAGTACCAACTCTAATTCCAGAAGTTACAAACGGAGACCTTGAGTCACCTGGGATCATATTTTTATTTGTTGTAATGTGAACTGATTCCAAAAGTGCTTCAGCATCTTTTCCACTCATATTAACTGAGTCAGTTTTAAGCATTACTAGGTGATTATCAGTTCCACCTGAAACAAGGTCTATGCCTTGAGATTTAAGCTCCTCTGCAAGAGTTTGAGCATTCTTTACAACCTGAGCTTGGTAGTCCTTGAAGTTCGGGTGAAGAGCTTCATGGAATGCTACAGCTTTTGCTGCAATTACATGCTCTAGTGGGCCACCTTGAATTCCAGGGAAGATATTGGAGTTAAGTTTCTTACCCCATTCTTCTGTCGCCAAGATAATTCCGCCTCTAGGACCTCTAAGAGTCTTGTGAGTTGTAGAAGTAATAAAGTCTGCCAGTCCTACTGGGCTTGGGTGAAGTCCTGCAGCAATAAGGCCTGCGATATGTGCCATGTCGACCATAAATAGAGCGCCTACGCTATCTGCAATCTCTTTCATTTTTGCGAAGTCAATTGTTCTTGAGTATGCACTTGCACCACCTACGATAAGTTTTGGTTTATGCTCGCGAGCAAGCTCGGCCATCTTGTCGTAATCGATTAGTTCTGTTTTGTGATCTAGTCCGTAGCTAACAAAGTTAAAAAGCTTGCCTGAGAAGTTCACAGGAGAGCCGTGAGTAAGATGTCCACCCTCGCTTAGGTCCATGCCTAAGACTGTGTCACCTGGCTTTAAAGCAGCGAAATACACCGCCATATTGGCCTGTGAACCAGAGTGTGGTTGAACATTCGCGTATTCAGCGTTGAAGAGTCTTTTAACTCTATCTATTGCAAGCGACTCTGCCTCATCAACAAATTCGCATCCACCATAGTATCTTTTCCCAGGGTAACCCTCAGCGTATTTATTAGTTAGACATGAGCCTTGAGCTTCCATTACCGCTTGAGAGCAGTAGTTCTCAGAAGCAATAAGTTCAAGGCCTTCTTCTTGGCGTTGTTGTTCTCTATTAATAATTTCTGCAATTTCTGAATCTATATTTTTAAGCATATGCACCTCAACTTAGCTGTTTTTAGTATGCTAATGAATTTTGTATGGTTTTCCTAGAACTAGATGGGCTGCCTTGGTCTAATTTGATGTCAATACACAAGTTGTTGAAATTACATTTAGATTGAGATGCTAACCTGCTTTTAAAGCTCGTTAAAAACAGGTTAGTGTGATAACCTGCTTTTAAGTAAACATGAAAACAGGTTAATTCTATGAACCTTAATGAGCTTTCACCCAAATTACAGCAGAAATTCACCAAGTCAAAAGGCCATGGGGTCATGAAACTTAGAGATGCGGACAGGCGATGGGATA
>JAGSHJ010000169.1 GCA_023954595.1 Bacteriovoracaceae bacterium
AGAAACTAAATTAGAAAGAATGGAGTTAAAAAATTAACTCCTATCAGCGCATATATAAGGCTCTTGATCTTCACCATCAGCAATAAAAACGAATTCAAGATTTTTAGCACTCATCTGCTCCTTGAATCTCGCATTTATTTCTTCCCGTACTTCACTTAATGTCACTTTCTCTTTTTTAAGTTCACTTTTCCCAGTCTTTACGGACTCATACTCTTTTACCTGTTGAATAAGATTAAAAAGCATTTTTAATCGATCCTCCAACTTTGATAAAACCTCTGGATTATTTGACTGGCCTTGCTGCTTTGTTGGAAACTTATTGCCTAACTTTGAAATTTGAAAGGACATCACCTGAATAGAATTAGAAATGTCATGCAAAAGAACTTTTAAAAGAATTGAGTTTTGCCTATGAACAGAATCTAATTTTGCGTTAGCATGACTTAAATTTCGCGTTTTATCCTCTACCATCTTACTTAAGCGCTCTCTTTCAGTTCTATTGTGGAACTCAAGAGAAAGAGCAGGTAAAAAGACTGCAATCAATTGATACAATGCATATGCAACAATCCATCCCCAGAGCTGGGCACCAGGCTCCATCCTAAAGATCGCAAAATTAATACCATTGACACCATTTAAAAATAGAATGATCCCCATTAATCTTTGAAATGCTGTTCTTGAGCCAATATTCTTTATTAAAAGATTATAGCTTGAATGAAATAGTGGAATTGAAATGGCCAGTGATATTGGAAGAGACTTCCAAAAAAATGGGATTGAGAAGTTTAGTAAAATAAGATTTAGAAGAATTAAAAAGCTATAGAGAATTCCATATACTTTTTTCGGGAATTTAACTTCTGCAATCTTAAATGAAATAATACTTAAAAATGTAACAGGCACTATAGAAAAGCCATAGCTTAGAATAACTTGGCCAACTCCTGCATCAGATGCACTGCCTTGTATGAAAAAGTTAAACACAAGAGATAGCCAAAACCCTGCCTGAAGAGCATGTAGTTTTAACTTTGTGGTGTAATAAAACCACAGACTCAAGGCCAAGTTCAAAATTGAGAAACCAATAATTATTAAAAATGTAGTTTTTAAAAGTATATTCATAAAATTGTCCCTGAACTACTATACGTACTCACCTTGAAAGAACAATATTCAAGCATGAATTAAAAAATAGACTACACATAAGTATTTAAGAACACGAGATTATATATAAATATTCAAATATCAATTTATACATTTGTTGATCTAAAAGAATACAGGCCAATGTAGAAAAGAAATGGCGGGGCGTGAGGGATTCGAACCCCCGACCAATTGGTTCGAAGCCAACTACTCTATCCAGCTGAGCTAACACCCCGTTTAGATTTATTTGAAATATATTCTAGGCCTAAAACTAAGAAAAATCCAATAAACATAACTAATACTGCAATGATTGTCTCTTGATCAAAGCTTTTAGGCATAATGTTCTGTTCTTGAAGAATATAAGTTTTACCGCGAATAACTGTAGTCTCGAGAGTTTCTTTCCAAGGCCAAATCTTTTTAAGAGAGCCCAAAATGAAACCCGTCAGAATGAACATCATCTTATTTCTATGCTTATGCATAAGAAAATTTAATAACTTTGAGAAACTTAATATCCCTGTCAGACATCCCATGCAAAAAGTTAGGATTACAAGAAGGTGATTATCATCAAATGGTGCTTTAAGTGCAGATGTGACAAAAGCATATTTTCCAAGAATTAAAAGAATGAATGAGCCGCTGATTCCTGGAAGTATCATCGCACAAATGGCAATCGCCCCTGCACCAAAAACAAAAGGATAAGAGTTTGGAGTTGTAACCGGAACTAGCGATACACAAGCGTAACCAACAGAAACGCCTAACGGTAAAAAGAGATAGCTTAGCTTATTCTTAGGGTGCTGGATGTGTTTTGCAATGTAGAGAGCACTTGCTGAAATAAGTCCAAAAAATAGACTCCACGTCCACACCGGATACTCAGTCATTACAAAGTGCATAAGCTTTGAAGTTAAAAGGATTGCTGAAAAGATTCCAACAAGTAGTGGTGCTAAAAAGCTAAAATGAACCTGATCCAGTGCTTCTTTAATTTGGAACTTTAAAAGCTTTTGGATAAAGCTCTTATTAACAGAAGCAATTGCTTCCAAAAGTTCATCATATATATTTGTAATGAAAGCTACAGTACCGCCTGAGACTCCAGGAACAATATCCGCCATACCCATGGCAAATCCCTTGGCGCCTAGAGAGAGTTTCTTTTTCACGGACTCTCCTCTAGGTCAGTCTCAACATTTAGAAGTTCATCAATTTCTTCAATATCAAACTCTGTCAGACCGAATGGGTTCTCTTTATCGTTTAAATTCTCATCCAGATATCTCTTGCCAAAGTTTTCCTCGATTTCATCAAGAGACTCTTGCTGAGCATACATTAGATCTTTCTCAATCTTATTTAAACTTTGACCTTCAAGCCATTTGTCTTCATTCAATCTTGCGTCTTTTAACATCTTCTCAGCATCTTCGATTTCTTTTTCCAATCTCTCAAGTGCTTTAAGATCTTTTTCTTCTTCTGTCATGATTGATTTTTCACGCTCTTGTCTCTCAAGCTCGCTCAACTCATCTTCAGTAAACTGGATTCTATCCGCTTTATCTAGAAGAGCATCATTTACATCTTCAAGGTTTAATTCAACGTCCAACTCTTCCAATGCTTGATCTTCAATAACAGTATCAGCACCAGACTTTATTCTTGCTTTGAGCTTTGCAGCTCGTGCCGCACTTGCTTTGGTCTTGGTAACTGCAATATCACCAATGTTAAAGTCTCGTACACTTTGAGTAACAAGACCTGTTGCAAAGTTGTCTGTTAGGGAGATAACAGTGATTTCACCATTTTTATAAGTAGGATCTTTTGTGATTTTTCTACCAGTGCCTCTATCTTCAAAGCCATAAACTTCAAAAACGTTACCCATTTCAACACCATCTGCACGACCTCTATCAAGGTAGACCACATCACCAAATGAAGCGTAACGCTGATGATCACTAAATGAGCCCAATAGGACTGATTCGATAATTCTCGTATTAAATGTAGTGGTGATTCTCTCTATTGGTGGAGTATAGACTGTTATTCTATCCCCTCTATTGATAACACCAGGTGCTTCAATAATTTCACAAAGCCACAACTCTCCTACCTTTTTCACAGTTTTTACACTAGCGACGATAGTATATTTATAGCCTTCTCTATCAGAATTTTTATGGGTTAAATCCCCTTGAGCTGTATAAATAGAAAACTGATCCCCAGGGATGACATTGATATTGTCATCAAATCGAAGATACATTTTATCCCACTTGGTAAAAAGCTGCTTTGGCTCGATTGCAGAATCAACTTTTCCAAAATCTTGAACCACATTTGTAGAAACAAATGTATTTAGGTAGAAGCCTTCTTTAAATTCAAATGAAATTTTTGCTGATTTATCAAAACCAGTTTCGTCATATTGATCAGCCGGAATCTCGATAAGAAAGTCAGGCCTTGGCGGCTCATATGCTTCATACTCTTTAATAAGACTCTCAGAGCTAATTGCATTTAAATCTTCCATTGTTTCAGCGGAAGAGTATTGAATATATACGCCTTGGCGCTTTAATCTTTCTTTTTCGTTTAACCATTCTGGTTTAGCGTCACTACCCCATTTTTTAAACTCTGAATCTCCAACTTCTTTTGGTGCATCGACAATTGTTTTTCTAACACCAATTTTTGGAAGAGCGTCTTGAGAACCAGTATCAAATGTTAGTACCATTCCAGGTTCAATTAAGTGTGGATTTGTGATGTATGGATTTAGTGCCCAAATTTTTGAATAGTAAAAACCTGATCCGAAAAGCTTTTGAGAAATTTTCCAAAGCCAATCGCCTTTTTGAACAGTGTAAGAACTTGTATTTTTGGCCTGAGCGATTTCATTCCACTCATCAGCAGGAATTTTTCCTTTAAGAGTCTTAGTGAGTTCTAAAAGCTCTTTTTCCTGTGCACCAACATCAAAGATTAATTCTTCTTTGCCACTTGCTTCACCTACAATGATCTTAGGTTTAGTAACTGTAGGAATATCACTTTCAAGAAGTTCATCTTCTGGAAGAGCAAACTCAATATCACCTAGATCTTCTTTTAAGGCATCAAGCTCGTCCATGCCGTCTGATTCAGACTTCGCATCAACAACTCCTTCTTGTGGGAATTCATCCATAAGAAGTTTAATGTCTTCAGGGTCTTCTAAGACCAAGTCCTGCGCCAGCTGGGCATTTGCCGCAAGCATACAGGTAAGCATAAAGAAGAGTGTTGCTTTTTTAGTCCCCATTAGCCTTCTATTTCAAAGAAATCTTCTAATATTGATTGGTATTTCATTTTCTTCTGAGTCAAATTTAATCTATCACAGCACACTACCGCCTTTTTCAAGGCAGTAAGAATTTTGCCAGAAAATGCATCGCTAGTGATCATTGTCTCATAAACTTGGAGTGCCAGATCAAATTGACCTTTCTCCATATAGATATCACCAATTTGAGCTCTAGCTCTAACTCTAACTTGCTCAGTTGAAGAGCGCTCTAGATATTGAAGAATCTTTAGTGCCTCATCGTCTTTACCGTTGGCCTTAAGTGCCACCGCTTTTTTATAATACTGAAGCTCTTGTCCGATTTCGTCGTTATTTAATTTTTTCTTTGGTGTTGCGTTTGAAACTGCTGGAGAGAGCTTTACAGCTTGATCTGCCAGGCCATTTTTTGCAAATACATCAACAGTCTCAGCGCTTACTGGAGCCGGTGTATTTTGAGAGGCCAATTCATTGACTTGATCAAAAGCCCCTCTTGATCCCTGAACCTTCTCATCTTTTAATCTTTCGAATTTGTCAGAGAGAGTTTTGTACTTCTCCATTAGAGAGTCATATTGAGTTTTACTAACCCATTTAACTTCTTTAGATTTCTTTCTTGGGGTTTCACTGCCTAGTAGAGACTTTCTTGTTGATTCAACTAGACTAGAACAACTTGATAAAAGTAGTGGGCCTGTAAGGATTAGGCCTAAGGAAAATTTTTTCAACATTAGTCCTCCATGACTACAAGCGAAAAACTTTTTAGGTTACCCTTTTCATTTTAAGGCTTGTAAGGTACCTAAGTCAATGTTATTCAACGATTTATTCATTGCGAGAAAAATATGAGCCATCACGAAAGTAAAAAATTAAGACAGATTAGAGTAAGAGTCACGAAAGCTGATTCTAGTTTTTTATACTTTACCTTCGAGTCTAACGAGGGTTTGGCATTCTACTCCACTCTGGATGAGTCATCTGATGTGCATCATCGTGATGTATTGATTCATACAACACCTGAGTATTATGATGCGGTAATGAGTGAGATCGAGCACCTTCGAAAGAAGATGCCCATTGAGATTCTATTCGATAAAGAAATCGAAGATAGTCCTGTTATAGATTTTCTTTAATATACGCTAGTACATCATCGTGATGAGTCTTGGTTTTAACCTTGGCCATCACCTCTTTTAATCTTCCATCTTTACCAATAATAAAAGTCTGGCGAAGAATTCCGTCATAAACTTTACCCATAAACTTCTTCTCACCCCATGATCCATACTTTTCAGCGATTTTGTGATCAGGGTCCGAAAGTAGTGTGAAGTTTAGATCTTGCTTGTCTTCAAAACGTGCCAGCCTTGCCGGCTCATCAGGACTAACACCAAGAACAACAGTATCAACCTTTGCAAACTCTTTTTTATAATCTCTAATACCACAGGCCTGAACAGTACATCCAGGAGTCATCGCTTTTGGGTAAAAATAAAGAACTACATTTTTACTATCTTTAAAGTCTTTAAGACTTACTTTTTCACCATTTTGGTCTTTTAGCGTAAATGCAGGCGCCATATTGCCTACTTTAGGTAGATTTGCCATAAATTAAAACTCCTTACCACTGGTCCCTTTTGGACCTTAATTCTAAAAATAACTCTTTTTCGTCTTTATGATGAGTTTTAGTTTTAATTTTATCAAGTCTTAAAAAGGGATTTATCTGCTTTTCGACCTTCATGCTCGTTAGCATAAATTCCTCATCAAGCTTTTGGGACTTGCGAACCTCAATCATCTGCGTGATCTTCTCATTGTCTGGCTCAATTGTTTGAGCGAACTCTAGATTATTTAATAAGTAGTCATGCCCTGGGTAAACCAATAGGTGATCAGGTAAAGGGGCAATTTTTTCAGTAACACTCTTATATAGAGTGTCCACATTACCACCATTTTTGCAGTTGCCCACGCCAGCATTAAACAGTGTGTCACCACTGATGAGTGAGTGTTCTTTTCCATCAGTCATAAGAATAAAACAGAAATGATCTTGAGTGTGTCCCGGAGTGTGAATCGCCTTTATGCTCTCCCTTTCGGAGATTTGAAAAACGTCTCCATCATCTAATTGAAGATGAGAAGCACCTGTGGTGTCTAAAAACTTTTTATTATCTTTAGTATGATCACCATGCCCGTGGGTGTTTAAAAGGTAGGCCGGCTCTATTCCTTTGGCCAAAGCAATAGGCATTGTTTTGTCTATGTCTAGTGGATCGATGAAAATGGCCTTATTATTAAGTTCACTATATAAAATATAGTTAAAGTTTCTAAGAGAGTTGTGCATGTAGAT
>JAGSHJ010000551.1 GCA_023954595.1 Bacteriovoracaceae bacterium
CTCTACAAGAGTGCTGCTTAGTCCTCAAATGGGACTTTCAGCTTCTCTTTAAAGAAATTCATGGTGTGATCGACGCCTACCATTTCCCCAGGCATCAAAGTATTCCATACGTTCACACCTTCAATTTTCTCTGAAGTCAAAATTAAGTGATTAATCTTAGTTCCTACAGAAGAAGGTGCCTCACAGACCTTTGAGAAGTAGGGACACTCATCTCTCTCAGGACATTTTGTTTTATGTGTACAGTACTTTAATGGCTGCCCACCTTGAAAACCAATAAACGTTTGGCCGTTAGTGAGGAGAAAGCTTATGTAGTTCTCATTGGGTTGTGGTTTGTCTCTATTGATTAGAGGGCCAATAATAAATGTGATCTTTCTCAATGCGTTTTGAATAACAATTTTTAACTGTTCTACTGGCACATCAAGTTTATTAAGAGCGTATGTCTTTTCAATTTCACTTAAAAGGATGTAGAAGATTATCTCGCTATCAGTATTGCCTAAGATAAATTTTCTAAGACTTGGAGTAATTAGCTCCAACAGCTCAGCTCTGTGGCGCTCAAGGTTGTTTATATTTCCGTTATGAGCAAATATCCAGTTTCCATACTGAAAAGGGTGGGAGTTTAAAATTGTGTGCTCGCCTTGAGTGGCCTTTCGAATATGGGCCATAACCGTATGAGAGGAAACAACTCCAGATACTCTTTTAAAAAGGTGATCATCCAAGGCCGTGTCACTGGACTTCACAAGGTGAGGGACACGTTCAAGGTAATAGGCTATGCCCCACCCATCTGGATGTCTTTTGCTCTGCGAGTGCAAAGCATTTTCAGCGTGAAGTAAACTTGAGTGAACCTGACTATTAATGACGGATCTAAAACCGAATAATCTGCACATAATACAATTCTATTCCTAAAGGCGGTAAAAACAAACACTCTTATGGTGCGCTTTGCGATTTTTTTTTCCCCCTCTATAATTAAGATCTACAAGAGAGTTTTATGAAAATTATAATTTATTCTATTTTAAGCGTTATCGCTGCTGTGGCCTTGTATTCGGCAAAAAATGAGGTCATGCCTGTGGATAGCGTGAAGAGCTTGAACTTAGCACTCTCTCATCCCATAAAGTCGTTTGATCCCGCTATCGCCTTCAATGATGACTCATTAACCGTGATAGGGCAGTCACTTGAGACACTTTATCAGTATCACTACTTAAAGCGCCCTTATGAAGTCATTCCCGCCTTGGCAAAAGATATGCCCAAGATTTCAAAAGACGGAAAGACCTACACGATTACTATTAAGGATAAAATTGCATACAGTCCATCACAGGGCTTATTTGAAGGCAAAACTAGATATGTACAGGCGCAGGACTTTGTTAACCAAATAAAGCGCTTGGCGTTCACTCCACTCAAAAGCACTGGGGCCTGGCTATTCTCTGGCAAAATAAAAGGCCCCGGTTCCAACGAGTACCTCTGAGAGATCATTGTTAAATTTAACAATCACTTCCTCAGGGACTGGAGTTGTAAAGATCATGCTCAAGAAATAGAGCATATTAGGCTCAGGCCTTGTGAGCTCTATCTTAAGGGTGCGCTTATCCAGTGCGGTAATGCCTTGCATGGGGGTACTA
>JAGSHJ010000001.1 GCA_023954595.1 Bacteriovoracaceae bacterium
GAGAAGTGTAGATTCTCACCCCAATCAAAACCAAGCCACTCAATATCTTCTTTAATAGCGTTTACATACTCGGTGCTTTCTTTAAGTGGATTTGTATCATCAAATCTAAGGTGACAACGAGTTTTCTCATTGTCCCTGGCCAAACCAAAGTTTAAGCAAATTGATTTAGTATGTCCCAAGTGCAAGTAGCCATTTGGCTCTGGAGGAAAACGTGTGATTACCCAGCCATCATGTTTGCCGCTTTTTAAGTCGTCAGCAATGATGTTTTCAATAAAGTTACGGTGCTCTTTTTGATCTGTTGGCACGCCCTTTTCCATTTCAACTTCGTTACTCATTATTTACCTGCTTTCTCTAATCTTTTTTTCAAAATATGCACTGGTGTCAAAGAGATTAAGACCTTTAAATCTGGACCATGATTTTGCCCAGTAAGTAGAACTCTAAAGCCCATGAATAAAGGCTTGCCTTTAATCTTCAACTCTTTCTTACAGTAGTTCATCCAATCAGCAAGGTCTTGCTCTTGAATAAAGCTTGCCTGCGCCTCATTAAGTCTTTCAACAAGGTATTCTCTTATCTGAGGAGTTGTTTCCCATGATAGGGCCTCTTTAGCCTCGTCAGAGAATTCAACATTTTCATCAAGAACATATTGATCAAGTTGTGTCTCAAACTCTGAGTATAAATCAATTTTTTCTTTATAAAGTGCTACACACTTTTGTTTCCACTCAGCATTTTGCTTATGAAAAAAGTGTCCGTGGGAAACATGTCCCTCTAGGTCTTTAACGATAACTTCGTCACTTGAATTTTTTAAATGCTGTCCATTCATCCACTTTAATTTTTCAGTGTCATAAATAGCATGCGATTTACTAAAGCGATCCAAGTTAAAGACTTCATACAACTCTTCCAGGCCAAAAATATCTTTTTCATCCGGGTGAGACCAACCAAGCAAACATAGGTAATTTGCCAATGCCTGTGGAAGGTAGCTCTCTTCTTTATAAAGAGTTACAGAAGTGGCTCCATGACGCTTTGAAAGCTTTTGTCTGTCTTTGCCAATTAGAAGAGATACATGGGCAAAGATTGGAGGTTTGGCTTCTAGTGCTTCATAAATCATTAATTGTCTTAATGTGTTGTTTACGTGATCTTCACCTCTAATAACGTGAGTTATTTTATGCATATGATCGTCAACAACATTACAGAAGTTGTATACCGGCATTTCATTTGAACGCAATATTACGAAGTCTCCTACCATTCCTTTTGGAAAAGTAACTTCTCCTCTAACCTTGTCCTCAAAAGTATAATCCTTCTCAGGGGCCAAAAATCTAATTGGTGCTTTTTCACCATTGGCGATTCTGGCCTTTGCCTCATCCCAATGCTTTGGCTCTCGCCACTTTCCAGTATAAGCAGGAGCGCCCTCACTCATACTTTTCTCTCTCATCTGCTCAAGTTCTTCTTCACTACAAAAGTCGTAAAAAGCTTTCCCTTGCTCAACAAGTTTTAGGGCCTCAGCTTTATAAATATCAAGTCTTTCAGATTGTCTGTAAGGTCCAAACTCATCCTCTTTTCCTGGGCCGATATCATAATCAATCCCAAGCCATTTAAGATCTGCAAGTTGTTCAACTTCGTATTCTTTGCTGCTTCTTTCTTGGTCAGTATCTTCAACTCTAACAATGAATTGACCACCATTTGCTTTGGCAAAAAGATAGTTATAAAGAGCGGTTCTAGCTCCACCAATGTGTAAATAACCTGTAGGGCTTGGCGCGAATCTTACGCGGATGGACATGGCAACTCCTTGAATATGAGAATTTTACTCATAAATTAAGTAATTATAGGTATATACCTAAGCTAGCTGCGTTTGAAAAGCTGAGAACCTAAAATCTAGATGGTGAGTTTAATGATTTCGAAGTGGGGCAAAAAAAAAGGCCTGAGAAACAGGCCTTTTAGAGTTCAATTGTTTTAATTATTCGCCAAAACAGCTTTCAATTTTAGTTGATATCTCACCTTCAGGGTCACCTGTTGAGATTGCGATCTCTTTAATGATCAAGTCTTTACACTGATCCATCATTTTTCTTTCACCAAAAGAGAGCTTCTTTGAGGTTCTAAGTAGAAATAGAGAGCGTAAAACGTCTGCAATCTCCAATAGAGAGCCTGTTTTTACTTTAGCTAGGTATTCGCGGTGTCTTCTGTTCCAAGTGGAGTTATCCACCTTAACGTCATGATCTGCTAATAGGCTGAATACTTCAGTAATTTCGTTATTTGAAACCAGTTCTCTGACGCCATCTTCATTATCAGTTGGAACCATAACAGTCATGCCATTGGATATAATCTTAATTATGTAAAAAGACTTTTCCGCATCGCCTAGCTGTTTTGTTTCCACGTTTGTAATCTGACCGACACCATGACCTGGGCAAACCACATAACTTCCTAAATCAAACATAAAGATCCTTGGTTGAGTTCCTGTATATTTCAGTTTATACAATTCAATATTAACGCACCGTGACTCGATTAACAATTAGATTGTAAATTTTATACACACCTCTTTATTTTAAGACACTTTTCATTGTATAAGCCCGAGCCCATTCAAATACCCGTTTTTATAAGGATTTATGTCTCTCTTTTTTAGAAGCACGGTAGTTGCTTTTAGCTTCTAATCCCTTCAGAATATGGGTATGAAAACGACTAAAATTTTGACACTTTCCTTACTTATCTCTTCTACGCTATTTATTGGCTGTGAGAGCACTCAAACCCAAAGCATGGAAGGCTTTACTATAGATGGCCAAAAAAGCTCCTGTGAGCCCATGGAAAAGGATAAGATCTGTACTGAGATCTTTACCATCCAAGATCGCTTTGGAGCTCAATGCGGCCAGGAAGGGCACGAGGCCATTCGTTGTGATTGTCATGAATATTTATGTAAAACTAAAGACGGTAAGCCTCTAAAGTTTGAGAAATAGGCAAAAAAAAGCGGAGCCTAAGCTCCGCTATCTTTTAGATTGAATTAGAATCTATCTACGATCTCGTTTTTTTCGAAAAAGTAAGAGATTTCTCTCTCAGCAGACTGAGCTGAGTCAGAACCGTGAACAGCGTTTTCGCCAATAGACTTAGCGTAAAGCTTTCTAATAGTTCCTTCTGCTGCTTCAGCAGGGTTAGTTGCACCCATTAGCTCTCTGTTCTTAGTAACAGCGTTGTCACCTTCTAGAACCATAAGAAGAACTGGACCACTAGTCATGAAATCAACAAGTTCGCCGAAAAATGGACGATCTTTGTGCTCAATGTAGAAGCCTTCAGCTTTTTCTTTAGATAATTGAGCAAACTTAGCCGCAGAAACGCGAAGGTCGTTTTTCTCAAAAATAGAAATAATATTGCCAATATTGTTATCCAAAGTGGCATTTGGTTTGATAATTGAAAATGTTTTTTCGTTAGCCATGATTAACTCCTTAAACTTTAATTGTGAGCTCTTTTACACTTATTTAAGAACTTGCGCAACTTTTTCGCCAAGCTCAGCAGGAGAACGAGCGATTGTCACACCACATTCTTCCAATACCTTATACTTAGCTTCAGCCGTATCATCTCCACCAGAGATAATTGCACCCGCGTGACCCATTCTTTTACCTGCAGGAGCACTTGCTCCAGCGATGAATGAAACAACTGGCTTAGACATGTTCTCTTTAATCCATCTACCAGCGTCAGTCTCAGCGTTTCCACCGATTTCACCGATCATGATTACTGCGTCAGTCTCAGGATCTTTCTCAAATAGCTCTAAACAATCGATGAAGTTTGTTCCATTAACTGGATCTCCACCAATACCAACACAAGTTGATTGACCAATCTCTCTTTGAGTTAATTGATAAACAGCTTCGTAAGTAAGAGTCCCTGAACGAGAAATAACACCTACTCTACCTGGCATATGGATATGACCTGGCATAATACCGATCTTACACTCACCTGGAGTGATTACACCTGGACAGTTTGGACCGATAAGTCTTGAGTTAGAGCCTCTAAGAGCTGCTTTAACCTTAACCATATCATTAATAGGAATACCTTCAGTAATTGCAATAATTAAAGGAATACCAGCGTCGATACACTCTAGAATTGAGTCAGCTGCAAATGGAGGCGGAACAAAAATCATCGCCGCATTCGCGTCTGTTGCTTCGATACACTCTTTAACTGTATTAAATACAGGAATGCCTTCGTGAGTCATTCCACCTTTACCTGGAGTTACACCACCAACAACGTTAGTGCCGTAGTCTCTAGATTGCAAAGTGTGAAAAGTACCTTGCTTACCTGTAACACCTACAGTGATTAGCTTTGTGTCTCTATTTATTAAAATAGCCATTACTTATCTCCTTTTGCGGCCTCTACGGCCTTCTTAGCTGCATCAGCCAAGTCGTCTGCCGGAGTTATCGCCAAACCAGATTCATTCAAAATCTTTTTACCTAAATTAACATTAGTACCTTCTAGTCTAACAACTAGAGGAACTTTCAAGTCCAATTCTTTAGCTGCAGCAACAACGCCTTCAGCGATGATGTCACACTTCATAATACCACCGAAGATATTAACTAGAATTGCACTTACGTTTTCATCTTCAAGAATGATTGAGAATGCTTTTTGTACAGTTTCTTTTGTAGCTCCGCCCCCTACATCCAAAAAGTTCGCTGGCTCTCCGCCATGAATTTTTAGAATATCTAGAGTACCCATCGCTAGGCCTGCACCGTTTACTAGACAACCAATGTTTCCATCTAGTGAGATGTAAGAAAGACCAAACTTTCCTGCTTCCAATTCTTGCTCAGACTCTTCAGTAACGTCTCTCATAGCTTCAATATCAGCATGTCTAAATAGAGCGTTGTCGTCAAAGTTCAACTTAGCGTCTAGTGCGATTACATCGCCGCTTTTAGTTGTAACAAGAGGGTTGATCTCTGCAATTGAACAATCTTTTGCCATATACATGTTGTATAGACCTTGAAAGAACTTGTTTGCTTTCTTAAGAGTGTCGCCTTTTAGACCAATACCAAAGCCCAACTTTCTTCCAATAAATGGAGTAAAGCCTACTGCTGGATCAACAGCAACTTTGATAATTTTCTCTGGAGAATTAGCAGCAACCTCTTCAATGTCAACGCCGCCTTCTTCAGAAGCCATGAAAGTTACTCTTCCAGTGTTTCTGTCCAATACGATACCAACATAATATTCGTGATCGATGTCGCAACCTTGTTCAATAAGAATTTGGTTAACTAGCTTTCCTTCAGGACCTGTTTGATGAGTTACCAAGGTCATCCCAAGGATTTCATTCGCGTGTGCCTTTACTTCGTCTAAAGTCTTAGCAAGCTTTACCCCGCCGCCTTTACCACGTCCACCGGCATGAATTTGAGCTTTAACAACCCAAACGTTCCCGCCAAGTTTCTTTGCCACCTCGACAGCTTCGTCTGGTGTTTTGGCAATTCCACCGTTCAACACCGAAATGTTAAACTCTCTCATCAGGTCTTTTGCCTGATACTCATGCACATTCATAGTGACTCCTTAATAGCGTTATTTTGTCTCTTGATGACTATTCGTGTCTAAACTTTTGTTAACTTAGCCTAAATTATAGAGATTTTTAATCAATGGGCAACAGACAATATTGGAAGAATCGGACCATTTTGATTAAAATAGTCCTCGCGCTTAGCGTTGAAACAAAGGAAATAAAATGAAAATCTCACTTCTGCACCCTTCGACCTTTAAATTAGATGGTGGGGCCATGTTTGGAATCATTCCAAAACCCCTATGGGAGCGGAAGATTAGACCTGATGAACTAAATAGAATTCCCATGAGCCTCAGGGTTGTACTCATTGAAACCAAGAATAAAAAGATTCTAATTGATACAGGTATTGGCGATTATCATGGTGAGAAATTTGATAAACAATTTGCAGTTATAGGCAAGAAATCCCCGTTGATCAACGCCCTGAAAGAAGCAGACATTGAGGCAGATCAAATAACTGACATAATCCTGACTCATTTACACTTTGACCATGTCGGTGGCCTAGGCCATGGAACACAAGAGCATAAAAGACTCTTTCCTCAAGCACGTATTCACGTTCATAAAAAGCATTATGAATATGCCAAGAATCCAACTAAACGAGATGCCGGCTCCTTTCAAACAAAGTTCTTCCTCCCCCTTATGGAGCAGTATGAAAAAGAAAATAAGATTCATTTTTTAGACTCTGATAAAGGCGAGATTTTAAGTGATGAAGGAGAAAAGATTGAATTTCTTACAAGCTTTGGTCACACTCCTCACATGATACACCCAGTATTTGAGAATTATATCTACATGGCAGACCTTGTTCCAATGTCACACCATGTGAATATCCCTTGGGTGATGGGCTATGATTTAGAACCAGGAACTACGACGGTATACAAAGAAAAGTTTTACAATTATGTCCAAGACAAAGATTTAACCATGATTTTTGAACATGACATGGATGTATGGGGCGGGAAGCTTGCAGTTGATGATAAGGGGCGCTTCATCCTTCAACAACCACAAGAGAGTAAAAAGTTGGTTGTTGAAAGAATTTAGCTATCTGCAGATTTATCTCTTAAAGACTCAATCCTCTCAGAGACTGTGGTCGAGATAGTTTTAAATGATTTTTTTATCTTGTTTTCGGCCTCTAGCCTCTCTCTGCCGTTTTGAGGGTCCTTTACGCTTTTAAGCAACTCTAAGGCCCTCATCGTTTCAGCCCCTACTCTTTTGGCTATTTTGGTAAGCCTTGTATAGCTTGATACGACTTCCACTTTATTATGGAACTCTTTTCTTTTTAGATCTTCATATGCAAATTCATTTTGAATAACAAAGCTTGTAAAAAAGTTCCCAAAGTTTCTAATGTATTCTTTTTCAAAGTTCTCAATAGAGTTGTTCCAGTGGTTGCTATCACTTTGGAAAATTTTTGACATGGCCTTCTCTATCTTAAGCGACATGGCATTTACAGTCTGATATTTTTGAAGAAGCTCCTCCCAAAAGATGGAGTCATTCGTTTTCTGTTTTTCTTCAAATGAAGTTAATGCCCTTTCAAAAGCTTCCTTGGAAAATGAGGTCAAAAGCATCTGTTGACTAAAATCAAAGCTTTGTTGTTTCTTGCTGAACTTTGCAACAAGTGGAACTTCCAAGTTCGAAGAGTTTCTGATCTCAACGTTATACATGCCATCCACAAGTCTTTGTCCTTGTTCGAATTCAAAATTCTTGAATTCTATGACCCTATTTTCTAGCGTTCCAGTAGACTGAGCAACAACTTTTTTTGTTGAAAGAACTTTGCCATCGATACTATTTAACTTTAAAGAAACCTCCCCTCTAAAGGGAGAATTAGTAGCAACCCAAAGGCCACTTTTATCGCCGGCCATAGCTATTGCAAATTGGTTCTGACCTTCTTTTTGAGCGGTTTGAATTAATTTATTATAGTCGTTAAGACTCATTTTATTAGGCCGTGGAAATGGTTTGAACTGAGATGCGTAATAGAACCAACCAGCACCCGCCCCACCAATAATAATTAATAAGACAGCAATGGTTGCAAAAATCTTAAAAAGATTTGGACCACGACTATTGCTCTCAGGCTCCACGTCATCTTCAAGGTGTTGTTCAGCAATTGGCTCATCTTGTGCTTGTTCTGTAGGTACAGCAACAGGAGTCGGTGGTGGATTAAATTCAGGGACGACCGATTCTACTTTCTCAGCAGCTTCACTTACAGAAGAAACCAAATGCTGCTTTGAAGGAGCTTTCAACACCTCTGGTGGCAATGGAGGTGGAACTTCGTCCTCTTCTTCAGTAGGAATAGGAATATTAAAGGCAGGTGGTGCCACTTCTACAAAGAGGTCTTCGTAAGATTGGGCCTTGCCCATACCATCACGCCATAGCATTGTGCTATTGGAAATCTCTCCATTAATATGTAAACGCTTTAGATCCTCATCTTGGAATGGGCCTAAATGTTCATTTTCTTTTATAACAAACCAGTTCATGTGATAACTTTGCGATGAAAATTGTATTGTCATAGTATTATATATTAAACCGCTTCACACAATGGAAAACAAAAATGGAAAAAACCAACAAGCGATATTCCGACTCAATAGCTTCCAAATTTTCTACTAAAGAAAATCCTGACTGTTTAATTCTAAAAGCATGTTCAGATATTGGAGTAAGAAGAAATAAAGGAAGAAATGGAGCCAGATATGCTCCCTTAGCGATTGAGAATGCTCTTAAAAAGCTCAATCACCACCTAGCATTAGACACCTTTCACTCAGAGCAGGTCTCTTACCAAGAAGAAGAGATAAATGATTATGACCAAGCAATAGATCTAAGTGCACAAAGAATTGCAAAGAATATAGCCTCGCCTCATAAGGCCTGTATTCATATAGGTGGCGGTCATGACCATGCCCTCCCCCTTCTAAGAGCACTGGATGAGACTACAAAACAAAATACTCTCATCATAAATTTCGATGCCCATTGCGATACACGCGTTGATGACCGTAAACATTCTGGAACTCCATTCAGGGATTTTGACAGAGAGTCCAAGAACAAATTTCACCTTTTCCAAGTAGGGATTCATGAGTTCGCCAACAGTAGAGACACACTTTCAAAGCTTGAAAACAACAGCGAGGAGATTCTCTTCACAAAAGATATAAGAGATTACAAGTCCCCACTCGACTTTGTAGACAAGGTATTCGAAAGTTGTCCTTTTACTATCAATGAAGATACCAACCTATTTATTAGTATTGATTGTGATGCCTTATCATCCTCTGTAATGAGTGCCGTCAGTGCTGTAAACCATGATGGAATAGAGCCAAAGCTTTTGTTGGAATGGATTGAAGTATTAAAGGACTTCCCTTGTAAAAGAAAGGTTTTAGGGATTTATGAGTACAACCCAGTGTTTGAAGGTTTATCTCAAAAGGGTTCAAGATACCTTGCAGGTTTAATCTATAAATATTTAAGCTGATTCTAATTTTTGGAAATAAAAAAGCCTGCGAGAAATCGCAGGCTTTTTTTTCGAGAGACATAAGGAGAAGTTATAAAAAAATCCTTTTCTTATAACCCCAACACACACACGCATATATAGTAAGCAAGTCCTGTGCCAACTTTTGTCTAACATTCTTGAGTTATAAGTGGTTGATAACACATAAATGGCCTGTCATATTTTTGAAAACTACATGTCAGACGACACAACGCAAAACTATTGTGCTATACTTTTTCCAAATCAAAACTCAATTCATCTAAAAAACTCAGGAAAAAATTTAACTCACCGATAAGCATCACATAAATGATGACATTAATTGCTTAGTTCTTTTTACTTCAAAAATGAGCTAGGTATGCGATAATACTTAAAGATAAACTTTTAACTACCTGTAATTACAAAAAGGAAAAATCGATGAAAGCAACTAGCAGAAACTTATTTATGACCTTGATTACTCTATTCGCACTTTCTATGACTGGGTGTGCATCAAACTCTGAAAAAGCTGACGGCAGTGCATCTGAAAGCGTTGTTAGTGACGCTGGTTCAGCTCCACTAGAGCTTAACGGTTCAAGTGATGACAACACAGCTGGTGTTTTAGAAACTGTTTACTTTGACTTTGACTCTTCAAGACTAACTTCTGCTGCAAGAGGTACACTTGAGAGAAACGCAGAGTTTCTAAAGAACAATCAGAACGTTGACATTCAAATTGAAGGTCACGCTGATGAAAGAGGCGGAGAGCAGTACAACTTGGCACTTGGTGAAAGAAGAGCAAGATCTGTAAAAGATTACCTTACAGCTTTGGGTGTAGATGCAAACAGAGTTTCAGTAATCTCTTTCGGTAAAACAACTCCAAAAGCTTTTGGACACAACGAGCAAGCATGGTCTCAAAACAGACGTGCAAACTTTGTTATTACTGCTAAGTAATGTTTAAAGTTCTTGTCTTAAAATTACTCATAATTTTGACAATATCGGCGTGTGGTTTAACCACCACACGTCCGAAACAAGAAATGAGCTATGCTCAATCCGCTTTTTTAGCCGCTAAAGAAGCAAAAGCCGAAGTTCACTCCCCTACATTTTTTAGAAAAGCTGAAATCTACTACTTAAAGGCGAAATCGGCCTATAGGCGAAAGTATTTTAATAAGGCTAAAAGCTACGCGAAACTATCCCAAAAATTCAGTGAAAAAGCTGAAATGGATGCGGTTAAAAAAGTCCTCCTAAATCGCTAATCACTTTTTTCAAAATTCATGTTAACATTTTTCTAAAAAGGAAGTTCTATGAAACATATATGGATGTTGTTCTTTTTAGTGTCTTGTTTTAAAACCGCAGAAGAAATCAAGCGTGATGAGATGGTCGACCAAATGAGTGTTCAACTTGAGCAGTCCTCTACTCTTGTAGCTGATCTCACACAACAAGTAACAGATCTTCAAACAAGACTTGCAAATACAACAGGTCAAATTGAAGAAATAGATCATAAAACACAAAAAACATCAGCAGAACAAAAGCAAACTCTTGAGCAATCAATAGCTCAACTTCAAGAGCAAGTGAAGGCCCTAACAGCTCAAAGTAGTGAGAATAAAAACTTACTCTCCCAACTTCAATCAGATTTAAATGCTCAAAAAAGATACTCAAAGAAAGTTGCAAAAACACTTGGAAAAATCGCCAAAGACTCCCAAGGTCCTACACTAAAAGGTGCTCATAAGTTATTTGAAAAAAATAAATTAAAGCAGGCCGAGGATGCGTACCTAATACTATTAGATGAAGCAAAGATTAATGCCGCCCAGACAAATGCTGTTTGGTACAACTTGGGATTAATTAATTACTGGAACAAAAAGTATGAAGATGCAGCAGCTTACTTTAGCAAGATTTATACGAAATGGCCTAAGAGCTCCTATGCCCCTCGCTCCCTATTATATATTGCAAGAAGTATGGATAAGAGCGGAAAGAAAGCAGAGGCAAATGCTGTTTATGAAGAGTTAATTAAAAATTACCCAAAGTCTTCCCAGGCGAAAAAAGCTAAAACAGAGATGAAATAAGTATGCTAAGAATTTTACTATCAATTGCGCTAATTACTTCATGCAACCGTTTTGTGAAAATGGTCGATGACTCTTATCATGAAAAGATTGATACTAAATCTGGTGCAGACCACGTCAAAGTTGTTTTCTCTCACAATATTAATGGTGAGACCCATCCTTGTGGCTGTAGAAAGTTTCCATTAGGAGGTCTTCCTCAAGCAGCAGGCTACCTTCACGAATCAAAACAAGACAGTAATGTTATCTATGTAGATTCAGGTGACATGCTATTTCCATCCAATACTGTTCCAAATACTTTGGCCGACTCAATAAAGTTCACTGCCGATGCTCTGGCAAATGCTCAAGACCTTCTTGGTTTAAAGTTTTTTACACCAGGAGATCAAGACTTTGCTCTAGGAGTAAACTACTTGGCGGAACTGTCAAAGAAAGTGAAGTTCAGCTTTCTTATTTCTAATGCAAAGAAGAGCCTGCCGATCAAAAGCATTCCCTACTCTCACGTTAAAGTAGGTGATACAAACTTGGTATTTCTTGGAATTGTTAATCCAGATATTCTAAGTGGTGACATAAGGTCATACTTTGAAGATCCAATCGAATCATTGAAAAAAAACCTAGAAGAAGTTAAAAAGATGTCTTTTGGTTCAAATGAAAAAGCTCCCAAGCTTATTCTTCTAAGTCACGCAGGAATGAACTTTGATAAAGTACTGGCAAAAAAGTTCCCTCAAATAGATTGGATTATTGGCTCACACTCACAAGCTTTCCTTAAAGAACCAGAAACAGTCGGCAATGTTCAGATAGCCCAAGTTCTTTCAAGAAATCACTATATGGGTGAGATAAAAATTCCTTTCAATCAGAAGGCGACTTCATCTTACAAACTTGCGGCCATAGATGAGAACTCCGAAAAGAAGATGCCAAACAATCCCCTAATTCCGTGGCTTACTAAATACAAAAGTGAATTGGAAGAAGTCCAAAAAGCAGAACAAAAAAGATTAATGGCCCACTCTGTAGATTCAGATTACAAAAGCCAAACCTATATTAGCTGTTCCCAATGTCACACAAAACAAACAGAGTTTTGGCAAGAAACAGCCCACTCCATCGCTTGGCAAACTCTTGAGAAGGCGAAAGCGGCAAACAACTCACAATGTATTAGTTGTCACAGTTTAGACTTTGGAAAGCCCCAAGGCTTTGCATCTACTGAGGAGATCGTTCAAGGAAATGATTTAGACGAAAAGAACATGGATGCATATTGGGCCGAAGTTAATACGATCTTTAAAGACGTTCATTCAGTTAGAGAGCTTAAGAAGGGTAAAAGAGCTGAGTTATCTAAAAAATGGATGAAAGTCGATGCCAAGCATTCAGTTGAAAACAACTATGCGAATGTTCAGTGTATGCATTGCCATAATCAACATCCAGAGCACCCTTTTCAAATTGAAGAGAAGACAGTTCAAAAAGATTATTCAAAGAATTGTCTTCAATGCCACACTGCGGATCAATCTCCAGAGTGGTATAACAAGGGCGATAGCGGGCTTGCCACAACGGTGAACAAAAAGTATGTTGACCAAAAAATTAAAGAGCTATCCTGCCCAAAAATGTAATATGAAAAAAATCATCCTTGGAATTGAAACGAGCTGTGATGACACCTCTATAGGTGTTTTAAGTAGCGAAAATGATAAGATAGAGGTTCTATCCCATAGAACCTTTGGACAAGAAGAAATCCTAAAAACATGGGGTGGTGTTGTTCCTGAGATTGCAGCAAGAAACCACTTACAAAAGCTTGCCCCCCTACTAGAGTCGACTACAAATGAGGCGGGGATCACTATCGATGATATCGATTTAATTGGTGTGACGTGTGTTCCAGGATTACTTGGTCCTCTTCTGACAGGACTAAATGCTGCAAAAACAGTGGCAATGTTGGCCAGAAAACCAATCATGCCTGTAAATCACTTATATGCTCACCTTGAAGCAATTCATCTTACTAAAAAGATGGCCTACCCATACTTGGGACTATTAATAAGTGGAGGCCATACAATCTTCTTTCTAGTTCAATCAAGCACTGATTTTAGAGTTCTTGGTAGTACAATTGATGACGCTGCCGGAGAGGCATTTGATAAAGGTGGAAAACTTCTAGGTCTTGGTTATCCTGCGGGAAGAATTATAGATGAATTGGCCAAAGAGGGCGATCCACTTAAATACGAGTTTCCAATTGGTCTAAAATCAAGTGCTGACTGTAGATTTAGCTTCTCTGGACTAAAAACGGCACTAAGAGTTTTCTTAGAAAGAAATCCTGAGCTTGCAGATCTTGGTGAGAGAAGAGACACACTCTCTCCAGAAGAACGTAAGGCACTTTGTGATGTTTGTGCTTCCTACCAGCATGCAATTGTTACAGCAATAAACCTAAAGGCTAGATATGCACTTCAACTTGCCTATGAGATCACTGGAATCAAGAATCTACCGATAGTGGTTGGTGGTGGTGTGGCATGTAATTCAGGCATAAGAGCTGGTTTGGCCAAAAAATACTCCAATGTTAATTTTGTTGATCCAAAATACTGTGCCGACAATGGTGCAATGATAGCAAACTATGCTCTAATTAACGAGGCCAGTGCTATCGCCTACCCTGAATGTCTTCAGCTTGATGCAAGAGGACGTTTTATAAATAAAAAGGATTTCAGTGGAAAGACCTCCAAAAGCAAATAAAGATTTAGGCCAACACTACCTGAAGGATAAATCTGTAATAGAAAAAATAATCAATGATGCTCCAGCTGAATATGACGCCATTGTTGAGGTTGGACCTGGCCCTGGGGTGATCACAAAAGAATTATCTCAAAAAGGAAAGCCACTCTATCTAATAGAGATGGACACTCGTTTTGAACCACACCTAAACTTCGAAAATATTAAAGAAATCTTCTTCCAAGATGCCATGCAATTCAATTGGCCAGAGTTCTTATCTAAAAATGGGCTTGAAGACAAAAAGATATGGTTGGTTTCAAACCTGCCATACAATGCAAGTAGTCAATTGTTTGTTCAATTTCTTCAAGTAGAACAAATTAGCAATATGACACTCATGTATCAGAAAGAAGTTGGTGAAAAAACTTACTACCGACCAGGTGCAAAAAATCAGATGAATAGCCTCCTAAGCCTCGCAAGTGCTTACACTGAATCAAAACAAGTGTGTAAAGTATCTCCTGGGGCCTTTAATCCACCACCTAAGGTCGACTCAGTTGTTGTTACCTATGATAGGCTAAGCTCTCCAAGAGTAGCTTATAGTGAATTTAAGACATATGAGAGCTTTCTTCGTAAATTGTTTGCAATGAAAAGAAAACAACTCGGTTCAGTTCTTAAGGCCTGGCCTGCGGGCAAGACTCTTCTATCTCGACTGGAAGAAAGTGGTTTTGATGCTAGGATTAGGGCCGAAGGCCTTGATTTAGACCAGGTATTTTCTCTTTTTGAAACCTACTCTAAGCCCTAGAAATACCAAAACTGAAAAACCTTCAAAAAGACTCACTGCTCCATTTGATTCTTTCAAATTACAGATCTAAAACAAATTCATAAATATACTCCCAAGGTGACAAAATAGGCCTTGGGAGTTATAAAGATGGGCACATTTACATTAAGCGTAAATAGTTGGAGCGACCATGAGCATTAAAATTATAGCCAAAAATAAACGAGCTTCGTACGACTACGTCCTACAAGAAACGTTTGAAGCTGGTCTAAGTCTTCAAGGCACGGAAGTGAAAACCTTAAGAGGTGGAAAGTGCTCTCTGACAGAGGCATTTTGTTCAGTAGATAAAAAAGACGAAATATGGATTCACAATATGACCATCCCGGGATATGAATTCGGAAATATTTCAAACCATGAAGAAACGAGAAAAAGAAAACTCCTTTTAAAGAGAAGCGAGATTGAATCCATACAAAGATCTCTCGCTACAAAGGGACAAACCTTGGTTCCAACCAAGATCTACTTTAAAGGGTCATTGGTAAAGCTTGAAATAGCACTGGCCAAAGGTAAGAAGCTTCACGACAAAAGAGAAGCGACTAAATCAAAAGAAGTTGAGAAGAAATTGAGGCAGGGAGTATATGAGTAACAACAATGTAGAGACTTTAAACATTTTTCACTTAGATCAAAACCGCGAGTTTAGCGAAGATGAAGCATACCAACTGGTAAATATGCTTCACATTGTTACTCAAAAATCTAAGAACAAGATCAACTCCTACTCTGGGCAAACTCAGTTTCATAGCCGCAACCCTAAAGAGGCGGAAGTTTATCAAGCAAAACTAAATGAAGAGATCCAAAAATGGAGCGAGAAAACCAGAAGACTTGGCGCTATCCCTCTATCTTTATACAAGGTAAAAATCACTGCTAAAGGCGGTGGATACTACACATGGGAGTTCCCATCTAGTGAACTAGAGTGGAAATCCTAATAAACCATAAATGTCATTAGAACGATTCCAACGAGATCAAGGCCATAGTCTATGGCGAAGGCCTTGCCACTCACTCTTGCAAAAGCATAATGTTTTGCCCCTAAACCAACCTGAATAAACAACCAACATCCAAGACCAACAGTTAGCTGCTCGACCAAGTTTTGCGGCTGAATATGCTTTAACATTAGAAAAAGACCATAACTTGCGTACAGTGAACCTATAAATGCCAAAAGATAAGGCTTGGGATCTCCAGGACGAATATCTTTGTGTTGTAGCTTCCATGCATGAAGCCACTGTTTACCAAATACAGAGTACCAGATTGCCCCTAGAACAAAATTTACAAATGCAGCACCAATAACCCACAACGCATCTGACGACATAACTGACTCCCCTTTGATTCACCTTTACTCATTGCTATCTAAATTTAATAATATTAATCATTATGAAGTTTCTCAATCAATATTACAAAAATACACCAAAATTGAAGTTTCTGGCCCAGGCGGCCATATTGACTTTTATTAGTGACGTCATCAACATTTGCTATATAAATATGTATTTTCTCCCAGAGAAGATCACTGGCAATTACATTTTCAATCTCTACTCCAACTTGGGAATCGATCCACGACAGTTTAATGCATCTTACATTATGGAGTTAAGGCAGGTTCTAATAAACTCAATGGCCTTGGTCTTTTGTGGCTTTCTTGCCTATCACATCTTGGTTTATTTTCAGCTTTCAAAAGACAAGAAGTGGGCCAAAAAATATGTTTCAGGCTACGCCTTTACAGGTGCGATCCTAACTGTAATAGAGTTACCTGTTTTGATACAGGAACATATTGGCTGGGCATTTGCGATGCTTATTACCACAGTTATTTATGTTTTTAGCTTTATGGGTCTAAGGTTTTTTAAAAGAGCTAAGTAGCTTCTTAATTAAAGATTGGAGAGATGAACATAGGGTCATCCTCTTTATCGAATAGTGGTATATCTCTAACTTCATTTTTCAATAGACTCTGTCCAGCTAGAGCGAGCAAAAAAGAGTCAAATGCTTTGGGATTCTTCGCTAACAGTTCTAGATCTTTTTCATAAATAAAAACACCTAGTTTTTTCTCTATTTCCTTAGCTGTTTGAACTCTAGCAAGAGCGGCCATGTCCAAGTCTTCAAGCTCTCTAAGCCTCTTCTTAGTTATGATTCCAGCTCGATAAAGCTCAATAAGAACAATTCTCGCGTTGGACTCATACATTTTAAGATCCCTAGGAAGGTGTCTTCTTAAATAGTGAAAACGCTGCATCAGCATCACTGATACGTTTCCAAAAGAGTCATATGAAATATTAAATAGAGATAGAATTTGATCGTAGTAATGCTTCCAAATCCAAAAATCGATTGGTCGATTCCAATATGGAAGATAACCCTTTTTGAGCTTTCTCTTAAAGGCCTTTGAAAGGATGTGCTCACTTGTTTCTTTATATAGAGCACTTCTACTATGGTGAACTAAATCATCATCATTTCGACTTTGTTCATATCTTTTAGGATTTGAGTCCACCAGCTGCTTATCTTCATTTAAAAGATCGTCCATAGAGCTTCTAACTTTCTGAACAACTGGGTGTGCACAGTTTGTTGTTCCAGGACAATCAAGCTTACAAGACTCACACATGGGTTTTGTAAGGGGAAAATCAACTACGAGCTGGTGAAGTTTATAGTTGTCCACCCAAGATGTAATCGCTTCATCACGATCCATCTCTTCCTCGTCTCTTACCTGTCTCAAGGAAGTCAGAAACCATCTTCCCTTATCAGGAAAGTACTCAAGCAGACAGAAGAAGAAGTTCTCCCTTCTTCCACCACCAAGAGACATACCAGCAATAGATTTTGATTTTCCTACACTCATTAAGAATATTGTATAGGATGGTCGATGCAAAAATCCAGCACTCTCATGCCTAATTGCTCAATAGTCTTTTTAATCGAGTCACTATCTTGAGATTTATGGGTCAGTATGAAGCATCCCCCTCCACCGGCACCGCACATTTTCATGCCAATAGCTGGGAAGTCAGTTTTCAACTTGTTAAATATGTCTTCAATTTCTGAAGGAACAATATTGGGGGCCAGAAGCTTTCGAACCTCTCCCTCTTGTCCAATTAATTCTAGGACTTCATCATAGTTCTTATTCTTTATCGCCAAATAGGTTTGATAGCTAATGTCTGCTATTTTTTCCATACCTGAACGAATCTTCTCATTCTTATCAAAAAAGGCCTTATAAACTTCCCAATTATTGATTCCAGAGTTTCTACTCAATCCGGAATACACAAGGGTCATATGGCCTTCTAAAAAGTCTTTTAATTCTGGAGTGAAAAGTTGCTCGTACTCAAGCTCACCAGCTTTTCCACGAATACTTAATACACCACCAGTCAAAGCTGGAAAGTAGTCTTGGTAACCTGGGACACCTTGATTTAAAATTCGTCCCTCAGTGCCTTTGACCTTTGCAACCGCCTCATAGATATCAAACTTCTTATTAAATTTGTCACATAGAGCGCTATAAAGGGTAACACCCATAGCACTTGAGCCTCCAAGCCCTGAACCAGCAGGTGCTCCGGATGAAAGAGTAACTCTTAGATTTTTTGTGGCTCCAAAAAGGTCTAGAATCTGGCACACAAACTTCATTTCTTTGAAGAAGTCACCAGAGTAGAGATTTTCTTGATTGAAGTCTGACTGATTGAACTTATAGCTCGTGTCATAGTCTTTGGAGAAGATCTCAACGCCATCAAAGCTAGATTCTTCCAATACGACCTTTGCTTTGAGCGATGTGGCGACATTTAAAGTCACCACATTTGGAAGAATTAAGTTAATAGGCTCTAGGTCAATCGTACCACCAACCAAGTCAACGCGAACGCTTCCCTCTTTAGTTACCGGCATTCAAAACACCAATATATGGTAGCTCACGGTATCTACCGGCATAATCAAGGCCATAACCAATTACAAATTTATCCTGAATTTCAAATCCTAGATAATCAATATTAACTGGGTGCTTATTTCTGGAAGGCTTAAATAGAAGAGACGCAAGTTTGATAGTCTTAGGCCCTCTAGCTTCAAGTGTCTGCTTTAGTGTTTGGATTGTAAGACCTGTATCAACAATGTCCTCAACAACAATGACATTTTTATCTTTGATAGAGTCCGATAGATCCATTTCCATTTTGACAGTACCTGAACTTGCAGTGCCATCTCCATAAGAAGAGAGAGCAACAAAGTCTAATTTAACAGGTAAATTGATTTTTTTCATGAGGTCCGAACAGAACATGAAGGCGCCTTTGAGTACACAAATGATTGTGACTTCTTGTCCTTGAAATTCTTCGGTAATTGCATTGCCCAAAGCTTCAATTCTTAAGGCGATATCCTCTTCAGATATCAACACTTCTGGTGCCAGAGTTTCCATAAATCCCCTTTTAAAAGATAAAAATTTATAGAAACAATAATACCAAAAAATTCGAATCTAGTTTATTAAATTTTGAACTTCTTCTTCAATAGGTAGACGTTCTTGTCCCTGAGAAGGTTCATAGAAGTAATGTGATCTACATCTAGCTTCATATGCCTCAGTTTCACCCAATAGTACTGTATCAGTTGAATCAGATAGTCTCTGACTTCTAGTGGCCGGTGAACCACAAATTGTACATATTGACTGAATTTTTTGAACATTATCAGCAAGAGCTAAAAGCATTGGCATAGGACCAAATGGTACACCTCTATAGTCAAGATCAAGGCCTGCGCAGATAACGCGATAGCCTCTATCAGCAAGCTTACTTACAACCTTAACAATATCTTGGTCAAAGAACTGAATCTCATCAATCGCTACAACTCTAGTTGTATCTTTTAGATTCAGAAGAATATCAACGGCCTTCTCTACTGGTTCACTATGAATGGCCTGATTAGAGTGGCTTACGACTTTGGTTTCATCATATCTAACATCAATGGCAGGCTTAAAAATTTGAATTCGCTGTTTGGCAATTTGTGCCCTTTTTACTCGACGAATAAGTTCCTCAGTTTTCCCAGAAAACATTGGACCGCAAACTAATTCAATAGAACCGTGATTGAACCCGTGATTAACCATAAATGACATTAACGCCTCTCTCTCAAAAATAGCTGGTGTGTGTGAGCTGGACTATTCCAAAATTTTCCATAAATGACAATTAGATGTAAGATTAAATAGGCCTATGAATTTGCAAGATACTGTTTTTGCGTATTGAGAAATTTCATAGCGCGCGCGTTAAAAACAAATCTTATAGTGGTTTTATGAAAAT
Source organism: Bacteriovoracaceae bacterium (assembly GCA_023954595.1). Lineage (GTDB taxonomy): Bacteria > Bdellovibrionota > Bacteriovoracia > Bacteriovoracales > Bacteriovoracaceae > UBA845. The sequence continues at coordinate 19,682 of JAGSHJ010000001.1, forward strand.
TTTGCAGAAATTATTTACACCTCGTCCTTTTGTTCCTTACGAAATCTTCCAAGAAGATGGCCTTAAGGAGCTAGTTCATAACTTTTACCATGTAATGGAAAATGACCCACAGGCAGAACAGTGCTTAAGAGTTCACGAACTCGTGGATGGAAAGGTTGAACAAGAAGTTAAGGATAAGCTTTTTGAATTTTTAAGTGGATGGATGGGTGGCCCTCAACTTTTTATTAAAAAGCATGGTCCTCCTAGGATGAGAGCTCGACACATGCATGTGAAAATAACCAAAGTGGAAAAAGAGCAATGGCTATTCTGTATCGACAAGGCCTTAGATATGAGTAGTAAGAAAATAAAGAAAAAACAACGAAAGATAATCTTCAACTCTTTCACGGCCCTGGCCATGAGAATTCAGAATATCTAGAGAGAGAATAAAAGAATTATAAAAGAAGCAAAGAACAAAAAGATTAGAATAGGAGTTAAAAGAACACAAAAAGTAAGTGCTCTTGAAAACTCCAGTTGTTCTCTGATACCAGCATACATTTGCACAAAATGAGCTGCCTTTTGAGCAAATTCTCCAAAAATAGGTACAATTAAAAGAATATGAGAACTAAGTGCAACTGATAAAATAGTTTTCGTCTTTTTATCCACATCACCCTGTACGCCGGCAAGTGAAGCGTAAGACTTTAAAACAAACTCCCAAAACTGAATGATAAACATTGTGACCAATGGATAGAAAATAACATCTAAAATAGAAGTCAGGATTAAGAAGTAAAATCCTGTAAAGCTATTCCCATCAATTATTCCACCAAGAAAAGCATTCTCAGGATCTATCATCCCTAGAAACATAAAAATAACGAGGTTGATTAAAACAATACGGACAAGGCCTGCCACAACGACAAATACCCACGAGACACCTAAAGACTCATATAGTCCAAGTGGCTTCACTCCAGAGTCCTGGTCTCCCCCAATCAACAACTGATGTGTCTTGAATGGATGTACAAGGTAGTAGAAATAATTGTGAAATACTTCGGCAAGCTTCATGGGCTAAATTGTATATCTGAAACTACTTGAAAGCAAAAAATAGCTTACTTTTAAGTTGCTCAACTTCTTCATTATCATAATAGACATACTGAAGATTAGTCTTGGTATCCAGCATGACGATAGAGTCATGCTCTTTTGCAAAAACTAAGGTTCGCCCCAATACTTTCATCCAAATTTTGTTTTTAAGTGCTTTAATCAATGAAGCACTCTCTTTTGATGTTAATGCATTTATCATATCGGCCTGCTCAAAGCCATTATTAGCAAAAATGACGTTAAACAGGAGGTTGAAATAACTAAGGTCATTAATTTTTATATTTTTGTGATTTGTGGTTATTGAGAACTTTTTAATATCATCCACGACAAAGGAGTATAACTCTTTAGGGTCTTGCCCGAGTTCAAATTCAATTTTAGAAAGACTCTCTAAATCATGTGCTGAAAGATCAATTCTCTTATCCCAAAAGCTTTGGACGTTCTCAAAAAAGAATCGCTGTCCCTCACTAATAATATAGGTTTTATCATCATCACTTCTTTTGAGAAAAAGCCCTTTATTGCCATTTCGAAGACCAAATAGAGTTAAGTTTAGAACGCCTTCTTTCGTTGTGATTTCAACTTGTGAAAGTTGTTCATCCATAGAACTCTTATCTTCTTTGATAAAACGATCAAATTTTACTTTTTCAAGACTATTAGCAATCGCTCTCCCGGCAGGCCTAATTCTAACTCCTTTGGGAGGTACTGGAAGTGATGTATTCTTGACGAGATCAAGTTCAAACCATCGATTCCTAGAATTATCAATTCGTATTTTTTCAATACCAGCAATGAAGCTAGGAGATAATAGTTGTTTTTCAATTAGGTCAAAGGGTTTCGAGGAAATGAGATCTTTAAAATCAAGGTACTTTCTAAGGTCTGCTTCTAGCTCATTTTGATAAAAACCTTCAAACAGTGAGGTGTCCTTTATCAAGTGAAGCTGTGCTTGCGCACCATCTAGGCCTTGCATATAGAAACTTCCTGTTAATTCGGAAACATCCCCTATTCTAAATTTGATATCCTGGTTAAACGTTTTAATTCTAACGAAGTGATCTTGGTGGGAAAAGAACTGAGAAAACTGCTCATTGGCAACTTTCAAAGTTTTAACAGAACGCAGCCCATTTAGTTTTTTTACTAGAAGTGCAAGTTTCGCTTCATTTACCGGAAAGTTAAGCTCACCAACAACAAAATCATTATTCTTTTTTATAATCTTAGCGTTTGGTAACTCGAGTTCTAAAAGCTCAGCTAGTTTAAAACTAGCAACTTCAACACCAGAGACTTTTTGGCCAGTGCCACTTTTTTCAGTGTTATTAGATTCCAGCAACCAAGCAACGCCAACTAGAGAGAGGAAAGCTAATGCCAAAAGTGCATTTTTTTTCACTTATTAACCCTTTTTCTATAAACCCAAATACCTATTGCAAATAAGCAAAATGGAGAAAACAAAATTGAAAAGTAAAAGATTAACGATATTTGCGGTGCAGAGAGTACAATCATATTATCACTAAGTGCAGGGCGATTTAGACTTATAAGCCCTTCATCGTCTACAAGCCATGAGAGTGTATTCATGAACAAGTTGAAGTTTGAGCTTTGATTTTGGTAGGAGTTATTTACAAACTCTACACTTGCACTTACTGCCAACTTTCCAAAGTCTTTTGAATTCTCAGTAACAGCCAAAAGTCCTACAGGACCTTTTAAATCAAGTCCTTTAGTATAGTAAACCTTTCCTGAGTTTATATCTTTTAATTGCGACTCCGCCCAACTTGCTGGAAATGGAGAGCTCATCGCCAAAGCGTGGTAGCTTGTATTCTTAACCTTTACAGATTCTAGTGCTGCACTCAATGGGAACAAGGTTCGTCCAGTAAACTTATTTGTAACAGAGTGCTCGTGGTTATAACGATTTACAATTGGGATCGTTGCATTTGCTCCCTGAACTGCTGATAAGCGATCTAGAACTAAAGCATTATGATGCTTAATCCCTCTTTTTTCCAATACCGCTCTAAGATTTGAGAGGTCCGTGGTTTGAAAGTTAGGTCCCAAAAGAAGAAAGACATTGCCTCCTCTATTTAGGTACTTTTCAAAGAGTTCGACTTCAAGATCCATAAATCCTTTCACTGGACCTAGAGATAATACTGCATCCGCATCAGCTGGAATTCGATCAACTTTCAAAGTATCAAGCGGCTTCAGATTGTATGAGCCATTATTTAATATTTTAAATAAGTAACTTCCACCTTCTGGTTTTTCATTGAAGGGCTCAAGCTCTCCGTGTCCTGTGGTATAGTAGATATTTAGTGACTTTGATCTCAAGGATTTAATTAATAAGTTTGTAACAGACAATTCCGACTCAGCAGAAGACTTAAAGCTCTTGCCTTGTTTTTTCAGAACGACAGTTCCACTTTTTTCAATATTATTTAATTTTGTCAGAGACGGATTTGACTCTATATCTACGGCGTTAACTTTTATTTTTTTATTTAAGTTTCTATACTGCCCAAGTAGTGGAAGAAATCGGTCCCATTCTGAGCGTTTTGCAAAGAGGACCATTTCTAGTTCTTCATCAACCTGGGATGCAACTTCCTTAGATTGTTCAGATAACGTATGTAATTTTGAGCTCGTCAGATCAAATTTAAATGAGCTTTTAACCCCTATATAGTTCACAATACTCAAGATACAAATAACAAGAAAGATCCGAACTCCAGTAACGAGGCTCATTCTTACTTTTTTGCGCTTAAGAAACTGTAGAATCTTTTTATAAAAGACAGCAATCATCAAAGCACTCAGACCAATAGCACTTCCCAGCAATGCTCGATTTAAAAGGGCGTACTCTTGAGCGACTGTAAACATCACTGCGTTAATAATCCACAATGAGAAGACAATAAAAAACCAAGCTTTTAAAATAAATGATTTCATTACCATGCCCTCGATTCCAAAGACTTCTTGGAGCAATACAACCAAAAACCCGTAAAAGTAATATAGTAAATAAGGCTGTGAGTTCCAAATATGCCTTTAACTAGGTTTTCATAGTGACTGACCATTGTTGCCTGCTTAAGAATTTCTACTAAAAAGTAATTAGAAGAAAGTTGAATAACCCAAGAGATAAGCCAGAAGCCAAGGATAATAACAAAGCTAAACAGAGCAGCTATAATTTGGCTTCTTGTTATTGAAGAAGCAAAAAGCCCAATCGATAAGTAGCAAGCAAGATTTAGAAATAGACCAAGATAACCTGAGATCGAGAATGAGTAGTCCTCTACTCCCGCCATAACAGCTATCACTGGGAATACAAACGTTGTTGATAAAATAAATACACCCATTAGAAACGAGGCAAAAAACTTGCCCAAGACTAGTTGCCAATCAGTTATAGGTGAAGAGAAATAGATATCAATAGATTGATCTTTTTTTTCTTCAGAGAACATCTTCATAGTTAATATTGGGCATATCATTAATAAGAGAAAATTCAGATTCCCAAAAAGCTTTATAACTACATGGTTAACAAATTGTAGCTCTCCCCCACCAGGTCCTTGTGGTAGTGCCTGAATGTTTTCAACAAAGCTATAAAGCAAGTTAAAAAAGATCCAGCCCATCACAAGGCTAAACAAACCGGCCAAGACATAGGCAAGTGGCGATTTGAAAAAAGACTTCAGTTCTTTTTTAAATATTAAATAAATCAACGCTCGTTCCTTTTAACAACTTCAAAAAAGATTTTCTCAAGATCAGGCTTCTCTTGTGTCATTTCCAAAAGTCCTAACTTTTGTTCCACCATGAATCGGCTTATCTCTTCCCTATTATCTACTAACGAGTCGGCCAAAACCTTAATGTAGAAGCCATCACTCTTTTGCTCAACAAGAGCATTCTCAACAAATGGATACTTTTGTAAAAGGGCCAAGGAGTCCTCGCTCAAGGACTTAGTGACAATATTTATGACAGTCTTTTCAGACAGACTGTTTTGAATCTCATTAATTGGAGCGGATACCATCAGTTTTCCGTTTGCGATAATTGTCACATCATCACAAATTAAATCCGCCTCTCTTAGAAGGTGACTTGAGAACAATACAGTATGCTCATCTTTAAGCCCTCGTATCAACTCTCGCATTTCCATTACGGCCTGTGGATCAAGCCCCGATGTTGGCTCATCTAAAATAACAATTTCTGGGTTATGTACAATTGCTTGAGCAACTCCAAACTTTTGCTTATAGCCTTTAGAGAGATTTCCAAGAAGCCTATTTTCAAAATTCTGAAGACCCAACTTCTCAAGAACAAAGTCTACACGTTCTTTAAGGTCTTTTTTCGAAACTGTTCGTAGTCTTGCAACGTACTCTAGGTACTCTCTGCCTTCCATGTCCATAAATAGAGGGGGAGTTTCCAAAAGGATGCCTATCTTCTTTTTAATTTCACGAGGATTCTCACTCACATCAACTGAGTCTATGAGAACTCTACCGGAGTCTGGAGGTAGAAGTGCCGCCAACATTTTCATTGTTGTAGTCTTCCCAGCACCATTTGGTCCCAGAAAGCCATGAACAGCACCCTTTTTAACTTTAAAACTTAAGTTATCTACGGCCAAATGGTCGCCATAAAACCTTGTAATTTGATCAACTTCTATCATTTTTTCACTTATGTTGTTGTTTATGGAAATACTAACGACAAAAAAACAATAAGTGAACGCTTCCAATAGGCTTTAAATTCCTGAGTACAAGACTAGGGCAAATAAAGTGGTTTATTTTCCTTGCGACATAACCGATAAATATAACTATGGAAATGTACAAAAAATTTAAAAAGGCCATCGATCAGGCCCAAAACATCGTTATCTCTACACACCTCTTTCCCGATGCCGATGGCATAGGAAGTGAGATCAGTCTGTGTTTGGCCTTAAACAAGTTTGGAAAAAACGCTATTTGTTGTAATCAAGAGCGTCTTCTAGAACGATACAAATATCTGGACCCACAGGACCTAGTTATTGGATTGGAAGACTTGGAAGAGCGTTACCCACAAAAGCCTGATCTTGTAATTGTGGTCGACACAAATACTGTTTACAGAACAGGTGAGCGCTTTAGGGAGTATGTTGAAGAACAAGGCTGTCCAGTTTTTTACATTGACCACCACCCTTGCGCAGAATCCTTACAAGATGATAACTGCATTGACACAACAGCGGCAGCAACTGGTCAACTCGTAGGAGAGCTAATTAAACTTCTGGGTATAAAGTTTGATCAAGAAATCGCGCTACCTCTGTATACTGCAATTTTAATTGATACAAGTTCATTTCGATATCCAACAGTTACCGCTCAAACCCACCGATTAATCGCCGATCTTATGGACACAGGCATCGAGCCACCTCTTGCTTACAATGGCATTTATGGAACGAAAAAAATCGAGCATATGCACCTTCTTGGAAACGTGTTGGCCAGTGCTGACTGCAACAAATCAGAAGAGATCGCATGGTTAGTATTAAAGCGTGAAGAGATGGAAAAATTCAATATTGATATTGAAGACACCCACGCATTCATTAATCACCTACTAATATTAGATAATATCAAAGTCGCTTGTATGTTTAGAGATGAAGGCAAACAACTAAAAGTATCACTTCGTTCAACTGGAGTCGTCGATGTTGGCCTTATTGCAGTACAACTTGGTGGCGGTGGACACAGTCACTCAGCAGCTACGTTAATCAATAAAAGTGATGATAAATCTCTAGAAGAAATTATAAAGGCAACAGTTGAGAGAATTGAAAATTGCCTTAGTAATGTTTAATTTGAATAACAACTGAACCCAAAAGTAAAAGTGCTCCACCCACCAGTTGGATTGGAGTCAACGTTGCGTTTAGGAAAAGCCAGTTCACAATTACGGCCATGAATGGAAAGAACATTTCAGCTAGAGAACAAGCACGAGCTGAAACCTTTCGCAATCCTTGATAGAAGATGTACATGGCCAATACTCCACTTATGAAAACCATAAGTGAGATCTTTCCATAGACTTCCACTGGGTGGCTAAAAACTTGAAGATCGAATCCTACAAACGGAAGAAGTGCCACAAGTCCCATTAGAAATCTTCCGGACATTATCTGTTCATTGGTATAGCCTTCAAGACTCAACTTTTTACCAAAAACAGTAGCAGCTCCCCACCCTATAACTGAAAATATCGTCAAGATATAGCCTTGAGGTGCACCTGGATGAAAAAAGATATTCCCCATCGTTTTTGGAGCATCTATTAAACTTACAATATCTTCATAACTAATGAGTGCCGCCCCCACTAAAGAAATCGCGGCCCAAAAGACAAAGTACTTATTGATCTTCTCTTTAAGAACCCATGAGGCCAAAGCAATTGCGGCCACTGGCTGAAACTTCTGTAAAAGAATAACGAGTGACGGGTTTAAAAACACAAAAGCTCTAGTAAAGGCAAGTGTCGCCAGTACAGAACCAACTCCACCGACCATAAAGAAGTAAAAGAAATGAGATGGTTTAGCGTTCCACACCTTTTTCAATGATTTAAAAAAGACAATGGAGAAAACAATAGTGAGAATGAGGTGTTCGTAAAATACTATAGATAAGGCAGAAACACCCTCTCCGATAAGAGGGTAACGGATCAAGGTATCCAGCGCCCATAAGGCGCAGGCTACCATTATAAAGAGAATCCCTACCAAAATAATTCCTTGTCGGATTCAACTAATTCGTCAAAAACTGCCCTGGCCTTTTCTGCGGCTAACTGCTTCTTGATCTTCTTACGCTTTGGATTTTTTCTCTGTTCTTTATTTAGAGCAATAGTTGGTAGAAGCCCAAAGTTAATATTAGAAGGTACCGGCTTTGGAGCAGTCATGATGTAGTTAATCAGTGCTCCGATTCCAGTTTCAATAGGAAAAGGTATAGACGCCTTGCCTTGCATTTTTCTGTAAACTTGTGCCGCAACATAAAGACCCATCGATGCACTTTCAGTATAACCTTCCACACCAGTGATCTGACCTGCAAAGCTTAAACAAGGATACTCTTTGCTACTTAAATCAAAGTTCAGAAGCTTTCTACTATTTAGAAAAGAGTTTCTATGGACAGAGCCTAAATGTGGGAAGCTTGCTTTTTCAAATCCAGGAATTGTTCTAAATACCCTTAGTTGTTCTTTATAAGTTAGCCTTGTCTGGAATCCAACAAGATTAAAAGCGCTACCTAAAAGGTTTTCTTTTCTTAACTGTACTACTGCAAAAGGTGCAGTCCCATCTTCCATCTTAAGCCCAATAGGCTTCATGCATGAAAAACGAGGAGTATCCACTCCACGCTCTGCCATCAAATCAACAGGGAGACATGCCTCGAAGAACTTGTACTCTTCAAAAGATTGCGCAGGCACTTTGTCTGCATTTCTTAGCTCTTCAATGAAAGCATAGTATTGCTCTTCATTCATCGGAGCGTTTAAATAATCAGCCGACTCATCGGCCTCTTTATGACGATCTTTGAAGTATAACTTTGAATAATCAAGAGTGTCAGCGTCTACAACTGGCGCGATTGCATCATAGAAATAAAAATCTTCTTTCCCAATGTTTGCAACAATCCAATCACTTAGCTTTTCAGTCGTTAAAGGTCCGGTAGCGACAATAACCTGATCACAGCCATATTCTTTCATCATGGCCAGAGGGTCTTGTGCTTCGGCCTCAACAACCTCAATATTTTTATGGTCTTTTAATTTTTTGGTAATGATTCTTGAGAAGTTTTCACGATCAACTGCCAATGCATCCCCTGCAGGAACTTTGGCCTCGTAACCAGACTCAAGAACAATCGAGCCCAACGCCTTCATTTCATATTTCAGAAGTCCATGTCCAGATGATGGCTCCATTGATTTCAAAGAGTTTGTACAAACAAGCTCTGCAAAATCATTAATTTTCTGTGAGGGATTGCGTTGAATGGTCTTATTTTCAACTAATATGACCTTTATGTCTCTCTTGGCCAAGTACATTGCTGCTTCTGAACCAGCAAGCCCTGCCCCTACGACTAAAACTTTTCCTAAACTATTATTCATCCTGTAAAACTTTGCTTTAAGGGTTTATAATTACTAGTGTAATTGGCCGCAAAACTACCCTATGTCTAGCATTGAGTCAACAACAAGGAAATTTATCTATGATGTTCCATATTCACCAAACTCACCACACAATTGCCGACTTTCAGGCAATTGGAAACACGCTTAAAAGCACTATTGAGAGCAATCAGACGGGAGTTCACGTTTTTCCAGAACTCTTCCTATGTGGCTATCCTCTTCATGATTTGTGCCTACAAAAGTCCTTCATTGAGACTTATCAGAAGTTCTTGAATGAGCTGGATCAATGGGCCCAAAAACAGAAGAAATCAGACCAAATTCTCCTTGTTGGAGGGATTAAATACGACCTAACAGAGGATGGTCTTCCTCTAAAACTTTCCAATGTGATTTATAAAGTAGAAGCTGGCAGCCCAATATCTGCAATCTACACCAAGCAGCTCCTGCCAAATTACGATATTTTCGATGAGATGAAGTATTTCACAGCAGGTTCAACTCCAGGTGTGCTGGAGTATAAAGGTAAACAAATTGGCCTTTTAATTTGCGAAGACATGTGGTCATCAAGCTTTCATCAAAAAGATCCAGTTCTTGATCTCAAGCACTTATGTGACAAAGATGAAATTAAACTCGACATGTTAGTAAACCTCTCTGCAAGCCCATTTGTTATAGAGAAAAATGAGAAGAGATTAAATAGGGCCAAGTTCATATCAAACCTTTTTGAGGCACCATACTTATATGTAAATCGCGTTGGTGCTGAGGATGAGATCCTATTTGATGGAAGAAGCTTTGTAGTATCTGGTGATAAACTTGAATGTGAGTTAGCACGCTTTAGGCCAGATTCAGCAACCTTTAACTTGAAAGAACAATCTGGTACCTACTCTCCAGATATTAAGGCGGCACAGGCCAATACATGGGAGGAGCTATTCGCAGCACGAATTTCTCCAAAAGCTCCATCACTAAGTCAATTCTCACCTGAGCAATGTGAGGAAGTTCTTGAGGCCTTATGTTTTGGTTTCCAAGATTATGCTAGAAAAAATGGCTTTAATCGCTTCACTATAGCCTTGTCTGGTGGAATGGACTCCGCACTAGTTTTAACAATCATTAAGTTATCTTTAAAAGAGGGACAATATCTAGAGGCGATTTACATGCCAAGTGTTCACTCCTCTACTTTGAGCTATGACTTGTCTTTGGATCTTTGTGAAAATTTAGGAATACCTTTTAAGTCTCTTCCTATTAAGTTTTTACATTCTACTTCTAAGAACTTGTTCACCCAAACCTTTCAAGACAGCTTCGAAGGGCTTACTGATGAAAACATTCAATCAAGGCTCAGAGGCATGCTTCTGTACACACGCTCCAATCAGATAGGATCAATGGTTGTTAACACATCCAATAAGTCAGAGCTCGCCGTAGGCTATTCAACTCAATATGGCGATAGCGTAGGAGCAATCTCCATGCTCGGCGATTTATATAAATCAGAAGTTTTTCACCTGGCGAACTATATCAATGAAACCAGAAATAATATTATCCCTGAGCGGATTATTACTCGCCCACCGTCAGCAGAGCTTCGTCCAGATCAAGTAGACACTGAGTCTCTTCCACCATACGAGAGGCTTGATGCTATTCTAGAAGGGCTTTTAACTTATCGCCACTCGATGGATGATCTTATTTCTTTTGGTTTCAAGGAAGAAGAAGTGCAAAGAGTGTTCAATCTTTATAGAAAAAGTGAATACAAGAGATACCAATTCTGTCCAATCATTAAAATAAGCTCGAAAAGTTTTGGATTTGGGTATAGAATCCCACTAAGTAAGGACTCGAACTTTTATATCAATAAATGAAGGAGAAAGTGAAAATGAGCAAGCCTAGTCAAATCATCCAGTCTTGGAAGACATTGAAGAAAAGTGTAGATCAGTTTATGAAGGATAATAAGTCTTTGGATGAGCTTCAAAAATCTGTGAAGAAGATTGCTCAAAAAGCACAACAAGACCTTTCAACTGTAGTTGAGCAAGATGTTGATAAAGTTCGTAACCGCATCAAAAAAGAAACTAAAGAGATTGAAAAGAAAGTTGAAAAAGCAGTAAATTCTGAGATTGCAAAGGCACGCAAGTTTGTTGAGCAACAAAAGAAAGAGCTAGCAAAGATTCAAGACAGACTAGAAAGTTTAGTTCCAAATAAGAAAGTTGCTAAAAAGGCCACAAAGAAAAAGGTAGCTAAAAAGGCTACAAAGAAAGCAACGAAAAAAGTAGCAAAGAAAACGACTACAAAGAAAGCTACTAAGAAGGCGGCACCTAAAAAGGCAACGGCCAATAAAGCAACAAAGAAGAAGGCAACGAAAAAAGCAACTAAGAAGCCAACTCAAAAATAAACAAAATAAAAAAACCGTCCTAGTGACGGTTTTTTTTTATTATTTTTTTAACCTAATCCTCAGTCTTCTCTATCTCACCGACATGATAAACTTTACCTCGACCAGACTTCTTAGAAACATACATCATAGAGTCAGCAAAATTTATAATTTCCGTAGCAGTTGTGGCATCTGTTGGATACTCAGCAATTCCTATTGAAAGACTTAACTGGTAATTTTTCGCTTCTCCGATATTAAAGCTTTTCATCTTAACCGCCTCTCTTACTCGTAGCGCGATATTATGAACGGCGCTAATTGGGGCCTCAGGCATAATGACAACAAATTCATCCCCGCCATACCTATAGATCTTATCGGTAGATCTAAGTACTCTTCTCAACTCTTCAGCAATTTCAAGAAGCATCTGAGAGCCTACGACATGACCAAAGTTATCGTTAACTTGTTTAAAGTGATCCACATCGATAAACATTACTGAGAATGTTTTTTCGGCCTCTTTATGACTTTCTATTGCCTTCTCAAGATCCTGGCCAAGTTTTCTTTGATTAAAAAGACCTGTTACATCATCTTTATTTGCTAGATCAATGTAGCCGCTGATTTTTTCAAGATTCTTTCGATAAATTAATGCGTTTTCTAGGTGTCTAAAGAACAGATCGTTTAAGATAAAATCTTTCTGAGATTTATCTAGCCTGCACACACACCAAGTTTCTTGCTCCTGCTTTCTATAAACGGGAAAAGCGCACAAGGTTGTTTTCTCACTCAGCTCCACCTCTATAGTTTGACCTATAAAGATCCGTGGTAATTGGAATTCCTTAATCTTTTTATAGATATCTCGCTCTTTAATTTCAACACCAGCTACTAGATCGAAGTTTCTTTGATCATAACTGAGGATGGAAAGTTCCACGCCTTCGTCGAAATTATTAAAATAAGAGCTTAATTTTTGAAAAAGGTCTAAATCTGTCTTTACTTTAATTGGAGAAGACAACAACTCCATCAGGTGCCCAAGCGGTAGATCAAGTTTTCCGTCTTTGAAGTTTCTCAAATCACTTCTAATTAGGGCCTTTTGTAATTGCTCAGGACAGTACTTTCTATCTAAAACCATTGAAAGTGAGAACTCAAAAGCTTTAAGTAAAGTAGCAAAGTCTCGCTTTTGAAAGATGACATTTATAGGAAGCGTCCTTCTAGAGCGCTTTATTTGAGCGATATTTTTTTCAAACTCTTCTACACTGGAGTCATGTAAATAAAATAAAGAATGGGCCTTAAACTCAATGCTATCCAACTCTGAAGCACTATTAATGTTTTGAACTTCAAATTCTTCATTTAAGTCCGTAAGACACTGCTCAAACTTACGTTTTTTCCGTTGATCAAAATTCAATAGAAGAATTTTTCTCGTCATAATTTAAACGTCCAGACTCTTCTTTAAATTTTTTATATCTCTTAGAGGAGCTTCATCCTCTTCTAATTCACCGATTGCTCTTCTCAAAGTATTGATAACCCTCTCCATTCTCTCTTCCATGGCGTACTTGTTATCGACGGTTTTCTTCTCTTTGACTTGGATAGACTCCATATCAAACTCCAGAGTATCTATCTTGCGTTTAAGCTCTAGTATTTTGAAGTCTCTATTTCTTATCTGAAGCTCAGTATCTGCTTTTAAAAGTTCAAGTTTATTTTCAAGCTCACGCTCTCTATTCTTGATTTTATTGAGATCCACAGATGTTTTCTTTCTTAGTTTTTCATTCTCTTGTTCAAGACGCTTGTTCTTTTCTTCAAGAATTGATTTTTTCTCATCTGCCAACTCGACTCTATAGCGCAGCTCATCGAGTTGCTTAACTCTTCTTTTATTAATAAGACTTATTTCAATGCGCTTTTCTTCCAACTCTGCTTGAAGCGTAGAAAAGTCAGATTTGTCATTACTAATTTTATCCTCTAGTTGAGCGACCTTATCTAGAAGGGCCTGTCTGTCTTGGCGAAGATGTTTAATTGTTTCTCCAAGTCGGGAAAATTCATTGTCATGACTCTCTAGAATCCCTTTCTGCTCATCAATCGTTTTATTGCCACTTAAAGAAAAGTCACTATTCGATGGAGTTTGCTCTGCCAGGTAGTTATCTTCAGCAGGTTCCATCTGGGCATCATAAGTAAAAACTTGTGTCGCCGAGGAGTCTGAACTTTCCTGAGTCGGGTCGAAGTCCTCTTCCTCTGAGTTTAGTTGGTTAACAATGTCGATATCAGATGATGGTTCGTTTTCATCAAATGCCATCATCTTTTCTATTTCGGCCAGCTTCTCTAATGCATCATCACTCATTTCATTACTGGTGCCAGAGGAATTCAACTCTGGTGCATCAGGCAGACTGTCTGCAGACAAAGAGTCTTCACTACCCTGATTAAACAAATCATCGTCTGATAGGGATAGCTCGTCTTCAGGCATATCAAAGCCTGGTTCTGTATTAACCTTGAATTCATTATGCGTTTGTTCTGGTTCTTGCTCTGTTTCTTGCTCTGGTTCTTGTGCACCAAACGACAGGTCTTCGAGCTCTTCAATGTCATCATTAAAGTTCAACTCAGCAGCTGCTGCATCTTCAGAGAGATCAACTTCTTGGGAACCATCGCCAAATTCAATGGCCTCTTCTTCATCTGAAAGTTCAAGAGATGATAGGTCCACATCACTGGAGATATCCTCACCTAGATCATCCGAAAGACTTAATTCGGCTTCATCAGCTTCAATTCCTAAATCAGCATCTTCAGCTGAGATTAATTCATCTGCACCCAAATCGAGATCCATTCCAGCGTCCATGTCTTCGGACAAACTTAAATCCTGTGATTCATCCATCTCTTGACCTAAATCAAGTGCATCACTTAGGTCATCGTTACCAAGTTCTAGTGAATCATCTGAGTCAGAACTCAGCTCAAGGCCATCATCGGAGTCTTCTCCCAACTCTAGCCCATTATCCTCTTCAATAACTAGTTGCTCATCTGAGCCGGCAAGATCAAGGCCTAATTCTTCAGTCCCATCGCCCAACTCCATCCCAGAATCATCATCAAGGGATAAATCAAGGCCACTTTCATCACTATCGCCAACTTCTAATTCAGAAGCGGATTCTAAATCTAGCTCTTTATCGTCTATGGCCATTTCCGGCTCCTCGTCTATTTGTACTTCGGTATCTCCAGACTGCTCACCTTCCATTGCAGATAGGTCCAAGTCAGGATAAGTTCCTTCTGATACGCCCTCACTTGCATGCAAGGCATCATCTCCATCTTTTTTCTCTAGTTCTTCAATTTCTTTTAAGGCCTCACTCGATTCAGGGACCTCGCCAAGAGTTTCGCGAAACACTTCATCCAGCATTCCACTTGTTTCCATCGCACTTTCATCGACATCTAGACGTTCTTCGTGCTCAGAAAGAACCTGCTTTTGCTTATCCAACAGCCCTACTGATAACTTTTCGCCTAAAAGTGGCTCAAGCACACTGATGAGAACACGCTCATCAACAGGGCACTTTAGATATACGTCCCCTCCAAGCTTTGACTTCTGGTGTTTTGCAATTTCTTTCGAGGACATTTTTGATGTTATAAAAACAAGATTGAAGTTGATTTTGAGCTTTTTTAAGGCCTTAAGCTTTTTTTCAAGCTTCTTTCTCTCAAAATCCAAGTCGAAAATGAGTAAATCCCCCTCATCCACTTCCGTGACAAGGTCCTCAACATCTTCAAAGAGGTCGATATCTACATATTTCCCGGCCAAACCAAGAAATTGCTCTAATGAATCCGATTCACTGTCCCAGATTAGGGTTTTCATACTTATTCTTCTCCATTCTTCACTTTTAATGATAACAGAGACATAGATGCTGCAATAGGCGGTAAAAAGATTTCAATTGGTTAGAATAGTTCCTATTGATAAAAGGTCTTTCGGACATTAAAATTTAACAAAAAACCCCAAGGCGGTACAAAAATGCAATCAATCCTAAAGAGCACACTTCTCTTTATTATATCTTTCAATGTGTATGCTGAAGAGTTCCTTCCAGCAAACATCTACCAATTGGACTCTCGGTTCGCTCACCACGTAGTTGTGGTTGAGAAGTCGACACATAAGCTCTATTTATTTGAGAACGACAACTCCCGTCCAAAACTTCTAAAGACTTACCAAATCGCTACGGGAAAAATTACTGGGGATAAAAGAGTTCAAGGTGATGAAAAGACTCCTGAGGGCATTTATAGATTTCAGAAGTTTCGTCCAGCGTCAGACTTAGTTAGCTCTTACGGTGATTATGGCCTGATCTATGGAGCCGGTGCTTTTACAACAAACTACCCTAACATCATGGACATCAGAGCAGGAAAAACAGGTGGAGGAATTTGGCTTCACTCAACTGATGATGATTCTCGTGTTGGTAAAGGCCTAGACTCTAGAGGTTGTGTCGTTGCAGTCGATTCTGATCTAAAAGACATTTCGAAATATATTGACCTAAATAACACTCCAGTAGTTATAGTTCAAAACCTTCACTATTTGAAAGAGTCGACTTGGACGGCCAATAAAAATCAATTGGCCAATGAAGTTTTAACTTGGGCAAAAGCTTGGAAAGAAAAAGACTTCGACACATACATCAATCAGTACTCTAAAACGGATTTCTTTAATTCTAAAAAGGGTAACTACTCTCAGTTTAAATATTACAAGAAAGCTATTTTTTCTAGAACTGAAAAGCCTGAGATCGCTTTCAGAAATGTTTCTATTCTGGCCTACAACGATTACGCAGTTGTAACACTAGAGCAGGACTACAAATCTAAATTGATTCAAGATATTGGTAAAAAGATCCTATATTTCAAAAAAGATGCAAACTACAACTGGAAAATAGTTGCTGAACAATGGAAAAAGCTAGAGCCTAGCCAACAATTGTCTTTTGTACCTTCTCCGCGATTCTTTCCTACTACTGAAGAACAAGTTGTTCAGTCTCAAGAAAGAAAAACTAGCAATATAAAAGAAAACTAAAATGATTCAAAAGCCTACTAAAGAGCTAACACTCATTGTTTATAATACGCCTAAGCCTCCTAGATATTTAAAAATAAATAAGAGGCTATTAAAGCTATTAATTTTTGCTATTCCATTTCTTCTTATTGTTTCTCTTTTATTCTCACTTACAACTACTGTGTATATGAAGAAGAAGCTTGAAAACGCAAGAAGCCAAGAGCCAGCAATTATTACTTCTCTAAGATCCGAAAAAGAGCAGTTGTCATCCGAAGTCGAATCACTGAAGAAGGTAAATGCCAATCTTACTCAAAAGATTTCAGCAGGCTCAACTAGTGGCCCTGCAAGTGCATTGGCACTCTTCTCTACCCCAGTTGGGTATGAAGACTTCACAGAGAAAGAAATGGCAAAGCTTGAGAATATGAGTGCTAACTTCCGCCAAGACAAGGTGGAGTTTCGTTTTGATTTGCTGAACAACTTAGAGGGTGACGAGAAACTATCAGGCTATATCAGCATTGTTCAGTTTGCTGACAACCATATGAGTTTTCACCCCCAGCATACTCTTACGGTTGAAAACAATAGATTAGACTTCTCTAAAGGTGAGAGTTTTGTAGTCTCTAGATTTAGACCTGTTATTGCAGAATTTGAGAAACCAAACAGCTTGGCCGTTTGGTATAAGGTTTTTATTTTTAGTCGCTCAGGCGACTTGATCAGCTATAAAGTGGCTGGTCCTTACCAGGTCAATTAAAATGAAAGAAAGCGAATTCAAATCTCTAAATTTCACAATGCTAGGAAAAGGCAGCGAGTATGAGGGTGATCTTAGACTCTCAGGCGACACAGTTGTAAACTGCAAGATCTTGGGCACCTTAACGATTCTGGATGGCTCAAAGCTTACTATAGAGCGTGAAGCAATGATTGAAGGCTCAATTTACTGCAAAGATGTAGAAATTTTTGGAGAAGTTAGCGGGTCCATTTCAGCAGCAGGATCAATGGTAGTTAGATCTTCAGGAAAGGTTTCTGGCAATATCGAAGCAAAGAACCTCAGCGTCTATCCAGGCGCCCTACTTAATATTGAAGGGCGCGCTCAAGAATAGTTACTTATAGATATTTTTTATAATTTAGAACTTTTACCTTATAGCCGGCCTTTTCAAGGTCGGTTTTTAGTTTCTTAGAACCTAGTACAAAGATAAGTTGCTCACTAGGATCAAATAGCTTTCCAACTTCCTTCTTCACCTGATCCTTAGTTAGACTATCCACAGCTCCAGGAAATTCATAAATCTCTTCATACTCTCTTCCAACATGGTCAAAGTAGATTAGATTGCTTAAAAAGGCACTAGTTGACTCTAATCCAAACAAGTAACTACCTTTGGCATATCTTTTAGCCATCTGGAAGTTATCTTCTTTAATTTTATTAGTACTGTTTCTTAAAACTTCTTTGATTGCATCCAATGTTTGGACGATTGTCTCATTTTTAGTAAAAGTAGAGATGCCCTTGCGGCCATACTTACTTTGCTCACTAGCATAAGATCCAATTGAATAAGTAAGCCCTCTAGCAACTCTAATTTCTTGCATCAAGCGAGAAGTAAATCCACCACCTAGAAACTGTGAAGTGAAATCGCGAACTTCATGATTCTTTGAAGACTCCTCAGCAGTCATAAAGTTTCCAATTCTGATTTGTGCCTGATTTGCTTTTGGAACAACTGCCAAGTAAACAGTCTTGTCATCGCCTCTTCTACTCTCTTTAGTTGCCTTAGGAGTTTTAACGACAGCTTCACGCTTGCCCCACTTACAATCATTTTCAAATACGGCCTTAAGAGCTTTCATCTCTTTTGGACCTTTAATATAGATTCTCTTTTTGATGTCATCATTTAGGAATTCAATCTTCTTTTTAAGATCACCCGAAGAGATTCTCCCAATACTTTTTAATGTGCCCCCTACCGGGTTTTCGTATCCAGTCCCCTTTAGGCTTTCCTTTCTGAAGATTCTATTCGCAAGCCCACTATGATTTGATGGAAGATTGCGAAGACCTGTCTTCATTCTTTTAACACTCTTTTTAAGCTCTGCTCTTGGGTAGGTCGCGTTTCTGAACATGTGACAAACCATTTTCATAGTAGGAACAGCGTCTTTAACAAGTCCACTCACATTGTAAGATGAAAATTCATGGGTAACGCTTGCTTGATAGCTTGCTCCATAGAACTCTAACGAGTCCAGAATTTCTTTTTGCTTATATCTCAAAGTCCCGGTACTAAGCAGATCAAAAGCAAGTTGTGTTTCACCATACTTCCCTGGAGCATCTGAGTATGCTCCTGCATGGAAATAAACAGATACATCGTAAACAGGATAGGAATCATCTTCTAACCAAATGACTTCAACACCATTCCAAGTTTCCTTCCTTAGATTGTCTTCTAGATAATTGGCATTTGCGCCAAAACTTATAATTGCAAATAACGTGATTAACAGCTTCATATTTTCCTCTAATTATTTTTTATGTTTATTCCAGATTGATAAAAAGATCGCGTTATCTTTTACGATATAGTCCTTACACGCCTTTTTAACTTCTTCTAAATTGATAGACTGGTAAGTGGCCAATTCCTTTTTATAAAAATCATAGTCACCATAATATGCTTGTCTATCTCCAATAAACTTTGCAATCCCTTGATTAGTGTCTAATCCACTTAAATAAGAAACAAGGTATTGATTCTTAACCTTTTGAAGTTGTCTCTCATTAAGTGATTGTGCACACCCTCTTTGAAGATTTTTGAAAAGATCATTTCTGACAGTGTTAATTGAAACTCCATTGAGAAGTTGTCCACCTATAAAGAACACGCCACTCTCTAAAAGAGTGTAGTTTGCAGCATAAACATTTGATAGCTTAGGCTTTCTGGCCAATACATACTTTTCACTTAGGTAAGAACTCTCACCATCGCCCAGCATAGAAGATAAGATATCCAGAGTATAAGCGATTCTTGGACCGACTTTCACGCCTTTAAATCCCAACATAAATACAGGATCTTTTGTGTCTCCATGGAGTCTGATGTGACGTCCGCCATACTTCCCTTTAAAATCAAATCCACCATTTTGCTTAAAGATTGATTCTTTGCGCTCTTTTAGTTTTTCGTTTTTAGGGATATCACCAAATTTTGATTCTACTTCTTTTATAACCTCATCGCTGTCAACATCACCAACGATTACAATGAAAGCGTTATTAGGAGCATAAAAAGTTTTGAAGTACTCAAACACTTGGTCTCTAGTTACATTCTTAATGTCTTCAATTTTTCCGATAACAGGAATTCCATAAGGAGTTCCTTCAAACATGCTAGTCATCATCTCCAAATAGATCTTGCCTCTATCAGAGTTTTCATAACGCATCTTTCTCTCTTCCAAGACTACGTTTTTCTCAGAAGCAAACGACTTAGGGTTTAATGCCAGATTTTGCATTCTATCTGCTTCAACATCAATAATCTTTTTGATGTGTTCAGATGGAAGACTCTCATAATAAACAGTCATATCACTAGTGGTGTAAGCGTTATTCTTACCACCACTTCCTTCAACCATTTTATCAAACTCCCCTTCAGGATATTTTTTTGCACCTTTGAACATCATGTGTTCAAGAAAATGGGAGGATCCAGTAATCCCTGGCGTTTCAAACTTTCCGCCAACATCAAAATAGGTGTAATAAGATACCAATGGAAGCTTGTGATTTTCCACAACTAGAACTTTCAATCCATTGTCTAAAAGCTTTTCTTTAACTTCAAAGTGAATAAGGTCGCTCTCACTTCTACCTTGTTTTACATCCTTATTGGCACACCCTAAAAAACTGAGCATTGCCGCAAGCCAGATTAACTTCATTTACATCTCCGTATGTATATTCTTTTTACCCACTGTTTGGTAAAGTTATATTATGAAGAATAATTGTAACGAAGTTGTGGCACTTGGTACAGGAACATCTACCGGGATTCCTATGATAGGCTGTTCCTGTAAGGTATGTTGCTCAGATAACCCTAAGAATAAAAGATACAGAACGAGTATTTTACTCAAGACATCTTCAAATAAAACGATTCTTGTGGACACGACACCTGATCTAAGAAGTCAGTTTCTTGAAAACAATATTGTCGATTGTGACGCCTGCATTATTACCCATGAACATGCTGATCATGTCCATGGCATAGATGATCTTAGACCCTTAACATTTGCAAAACAAAGTCCGATTCCAGTTTATACTTACGACTTATGTGCAGATCATTTAAGAGAGAAGTTTCCATACATTTTTAAGACAAAAGACCATTTTAAAAATAAGGCCGTACTTGGTGGTGGAATTCCAAAGCTTGAATTGCATTCAATAGAACAGGACTCAAAGATCCTTGGAGAAGATTTTGAATTTTTCCTCCTACCTCATGGACACACCAAGACTCTTTCCTTTATTCACAAAAAGTTTGGTTTTGCAGTAGATTGCAAAACGATCCCAAGACCATGGATAGAAAAACTAAAGGCCTCTAAGCTTGATCTTTTCATCCTCGACTGTGTCAAAAGAGACCCCCATCAAACTCACCTTCACTTAGATGCTGCACTTGAAATAGCAAAAGAAGTTGGGGCTAAAAGAACTGGGCTCATTCACATGGGCCATGAACTTGAACACGAACACATGACTCAAGAGCTCAATGGCCTTGATTTTGATGTTTTTCCCCTCTATGACAGACAGATTCTCACCTATGGGGAGTGAGTAGGGCATTTTTTTCAGATTTGAAGTATTTTTCAGTGTTTAAAACTCGAATTTCTTGTATAGTTTCCACATATTTACAACGATTTTTGAAGCGAGGAAAGCCATGAAAATTGCCGTTCCAAAGGAAATTAAAAACAACGAAAACCGCGTGGGCCTTGTACCAAGTGGTGTTAGACAACTAGTTCAAGATGGTCACGAAGTATTCGTACAAGCGACTGCAGGTGAAGGGATCGGTATTTCCGACGAGATGTATATCGAAGCGGGGGCTAAGATTACACCTACTCTTGAAGAGACTTTCGCTGCCGGCGAAATGATCATTAAAGTTAAAGAGCCTCAGCCAGTTGAGATTGCTCTTTTAAGGCCTCATCACATTCTTTATACGTATCTGCACCTTTCTGCAGATAAGGATCTGACTCAAGGTCTAATGGATTCAGGTGCGACTTGTATCGCTTATGAAACAATCCAATTCCCTGACGGATCTCTACCTCTACTTGTTCCTATGAGTGAAGTTGCTGGTAGAATGGCCACTCAAGTTGGTGCCATGTGTCTGCAAAAAGACAAAGGCGGCAAAGGACTTCTCCTTGGAGGTGTTCCAGGTGTTCATAGAGCAAAGGTTACAGTTATTGGTTGTGGTATCGCAGGTACTAATGCAACAAAAATGGCCATGGGCCTAGGTGCAGACGTAACTTGTATTGATTTAAACACAAAAAGATTAGCTGAAATGGATGATCTTTTTGACAACAGAATCACAACTCTATTCTCTAACACTCAGAACATTGAGGAAGCAGTAATTAACTCTGACCTTGTTATTGGTGCAGTTTTAGTTCCAGGGGCAAAAGCTCCAAAGCTTGTTACTAGAGATATGATTTCTAAAATGGAAGCTGGTAGCGTTGTTGTTGACATCGCTGTTGACCAGGGTGGATGTATTGAAACATGTAAGCCAACAACTCACCAGAATCCGACTTTTACAGTCGATGATGTTGTTCACTACTGTGTTGCAAATATGCCAGGTGCAGTTCCTAGAACTTCTACTTACGCGCTTACAAACGTAACTCTTAAGTACGCAAGAATGATCGCTAGAAATGGTGTAGAAAAGTCAATCGCGGCTGATCAAGCACTTAAACTTGGCGTGAATATCTATAAAGGTGACTTGGTTTATGAGCAAGTAGCTCAAGACCTTGAACTGCCTTACACTCCTCTTCAAGCGGAAAAATATCTATAATTTGCCTATTGGCCAAATATGTTTCCAGTTGTGCTAGAATATATGCATGACTGGAAACCCTGGCCTAGATAAAATCATTTTTGGTATAAACGGATTGGTAGTAATTGCTGCCTCAGCTCTTGTTGTGTATTCCCACACAATGGTCAAGACTCCCCCAACAGACGAATCAGCAGAGTTCTCCTCCATGGTTGCCAACAGCATGGTTGAGTTTCAAAAACCGCAAGTTCAATTTCCTGAGATGGTTGTAAACCTCTACTCTAGAGAAGCTCGTCTTAGATTCATAAACCTGAAAATGAATATCGAGACATTCGAGCAGGAGCAAATCGAACAGATCGAAAACTCAAAGTCTCTAATCCAAGATGCATTAATAGACATCGCCTCAAACATGCGTCCTGAAGAAGTTAACTCGGTAACGGGAAGAATTTTGTTGGAAACGAGAATTAAGAATAAAGTTAACAGCAAACTTTCAAAGCCTGCTGTTAAAAAGATTTATTTTTCTAAATTTATTGTTCAGTAATCAAGTTAGACGACTACTCGCCTTGAACTTCATCCTTAGATGCAACTTTTTCGTAAGCTGAATCTGCTTCTTCTGGAAGGTTATTTAGGTAATCATCAATGTCTTTCTTAGTAATTTTACCTTCTGCAAGCAGACGGTCTCTAAGTCTTGAATCCATTAATTTATCTTCTAGGGCCAAACGAAGTTTCATACGTTATCCTCTTAAGTAAAGTATTTGAACGTCATCAAATATCATATACATGCTCAATTAGTCAATCTACTGCCAATATTTTGGATCCTGTGGGTCAGCTTTTTTAGGTTCATCGTCTCTGACGATCCTGAGCTTTCCACGCCCCTTCTTTTTAGGGCTTTTAGGCATAAGGTCCCCAAATCGTTGACCTCTGGCCTGCATAGATCTCCATTTTAAAAATAAGAAACCAGCAGCACCTGCGGTTAAATGGGCCCATGAAGCCTTACCATTTGCTGAAAATAATCCCATATAAAGCTCAATTGCAGCCAAAATCATGCAGAAGTATTTAGCTTTCATTGGGAACAGAAGCATGAAAGTAAGCTGTCTTTCCGAGAAAATGATTCCATAGGCTATAAGCAGCGCAAAAATCATCCCACCTAGTCCCTGTAGGGGAACATATTGGAAAGCACCGCCAAACATTGCTGAAATCAGTAAATATACAATTCCTGAACTAAAAGCAGCGATGGCCAAGAATTTAATATAAAAAACCTGTCCCCATCGTGATTCCAGATCTCCGCCAATAAACCAAATAAGCATGGAGTTGAATAGTGCAGACATAAAAGAGACTTCAATAAAGGGAAAGCTCACCAATTGATAAATTAGTCCCTGGGACATACCACCAAGACTTAATCCAAGAAAAGACGCTAGCCCTATACCAGCACTCGCTTTAAGAATAGAGTTTAATAGAAACAATCCCACGTGTGCGATTATTATATATTTATTAACCTTGCTTAAAGGCGGAACGTACATTTGAGCGTGCATTATAACCTCATTTTTGTTTTTCAGAAATTTCTATAAGCGCACCACCAGTAGACTTGGGATGAATAAAGTTCACCAAGCAATTACCAGCTCCAACCTGTGCCTTTTCGTATAATAGCCTAAAGCCTTTAGACCTAAGCTCTTCTTCTTTAGCGACAATGTCTTTTACGCGAAAGCAAAGATGATGAATTCCTGGCCCTTTCTTATCGATATACTTGGCGATAGGACCATCTTCATGGGTTGATTGAAGAAGTTCGATATGTCCGTTCTCATCAATTGGCGCAAAGGCAGTTTTAACCTTCTGTGCAGGAACTTCTTCCCTTTCTTCTGAGAACTTAAGGCCTAGGGCCTCATAAACTTTAACACTCTCCTCTAGATCATTTACTGCTAATGCAACATGGTCTAGAACGCAATCTTCCAATTCAGGCAACATATATAATCCTTTTTTAGGATATTATGCCCAACGTCTGGGAAGAAATCCAGTGTATGTAATTAATTGTTTACTGGTACATCCTGAGGGTCGATAGCGTCATCACATCTATTTGGATCTTCAGGGTTGAATACAGGCTGCTCAGGCTGTTGTGGAGGCTGACACGTACCAATCACGTTGTTAGATCCAGCTTTACAATCACCATGCTCCTCGTAGGTATAGCACCTTTTTGCACAAGTTTTCTGTCCTTGAGCATCGAAGCCAGTGTTTACGATATAGCATTGAGTTACTGGGTGCTTCATACACCACTCTTTAGCAATACAAGTCTGGCCTGAAGGCTTTGAGCAAAATACTTGTGGATCTGAAAGGCTATCATGAACTGCACACTTGCCGCTTGCTTGATTACAGCAAAGACTTGAACATTCATGATCACTTTGACAGCTATCGCCTGGTAGAGCGTTTCCATAAGTTGGAAGGTCTTCAACACACTGAGAAACGATGTCTTTTGACCAACAGCGCTTATTCATACAACACTCGTCCGCTCCACATTGACTAGTAGAAGAACATGACTGAAAACTTGAAAGAAGAACATTGTCTCCATCTGTATTAAGGTTTTCACCTTTTACTAATTGCAACTTAACTTCAGTAGTTGTGTCCACAACATTCTCTGTACCGTCATCAGCTACAGATATGATTTCAACCTGTGCAGTGACATTACATGAACCAACGTGTTCCCCGTTATAGTCATTCACCATAGATGAAACTCGTTCGTTACAACCGTCCATCCATTGAGTTTCCCCATTGGAACCCATCACTTTTAGTGTCTTAGGATCACCAGGGATGGAGCTGCCCATGTATTCTACATTCTTTGATAGAGTTCGTTTTATCTCTAGTGGGAAAAGCTTTGCCTGAGCTCCAAATTGGATTTCAGTACTATCTACACCTGCCACAGAGTTTAAGTTTAAAAACCTCTCAAAGATGCCACTCTCCCCTAGAAGAGCACTGTCAGCAATCTGCCATGAATTCAGGTTAATTGCCTGATATGGACCTTGATAGTAATAACTTCCAAGTGAGGTAGAACCTTCAAATAACTCTTTCAAACTATTAGATGCAATCTCCCATTTAGAGTCGCTACTATTATAACTCGCTGAGAATGGAAAACTTGTAGACCCAATTGTATGAGTAGTTGTAGATGGGTTATTAGGTAGACAACGATCAAGGTTGATGTCATTGCTGTCATCATCCATAAGGTTTGTAGTCGCTGCTACATTAATCTCAGTAGGCAGAATTGGTGTTAGCCAATCCGATTTAACCAGGCCTTTATCAAGAATTTTTGCATAAGCAAACTTACAAGTATCATTCGCTCCAGAACAGCCATCTGCCACTTTTCCTGTGAAAGTAGGATCATGCTCTAGTTTTAGGCCTCTACAGTACAACTTATCATCTCTATTAAATTGAACAGGTTCATTAAGCACACCAGAATCAGGAGTGCTATTTCCAAAGTCGTAATCGTTATAATCAAAAAGATCATACACAAGTCTTACACGGTCAAAGGGAGCGCTTCTCATATCCATTACTAAGACTTCCACATTAGTTTGCGGAGTAAGCCCTGGAGCAGTTGAGATTGTTGCTGGAATATCGATTGGACTTGCATCAAGACCGAACTTAAAACGAACTTTCAAATTCTTATCAGAAAGTGTTGAGACGTTAATCCCCGCCAAGTACAAGTGTCCGTCATAGTTTTTAGGTAGCGTAAGCTTTCTTTGATAAGTTCCACCATCGCTACTATCATCGACCTTAGGTTCAATAAGGTGTCGAATCTCTACCTTTGCTTCTACAAGTTCCGCTTCAGAGTCCAAGGACCCATCGCCTGGAACTGCCCCATTTCCAGTCCCGCCACCTACAGTGCCAGTGACATCATCTGAAAGAGAAGCAACTTGCCTATTGCTTGCGATATCTTCACAAGAGGCAAAAGTAAAAAATAGTGTAAATAGTAAAATCTTTTTCATCTCAAACTACTTTTCGGTATTAAAAAATCTTACTTAATTATAATGTCCTGAGCGGCAAAGTTTGACAGTACGAGTCTAAACACCTGAAATTTCGAGGTGACCCTAAATGATATGTGCAGAAAGTGGCAATGAAATGGGCCGCTTTAACTATTTAAGCTGAGGATGTCAGAATCCTAACAGTCTATGTAAAAATGGGAACCTTTATTCAGCTCTGCCCCATCATTTGAGATAATAGCTAAAAGTTTTACTTATAAAGATTTGTGAAAAGGAAAAGCCATGAAATTATCTCTTATTATTGCATCTATTGCTTCAGCAGTTTCTATCAACGCCTTTGCAGCATGCCCTACCGACCTAAATTCTTCTTACGAGGCATCGGTTAAAAACCTAAGTCAGTGCGATCAAAGCGAAAGAATCATTCTGATGAGGGAGTTAGAAAATAGAGACCGTGAATTGAAAGAAAGAATTGAGGTTCTTCAAGATGCCAAGGCCGTCTACACTCAAAACATTCAAGACCTGACTAGAGAGCTAACAGAACAAGACGATAAGCATATTTTTGCTCAGGAACTTAAAAATACTAGGACGGCATACATGCTTAACATGTCAGATGTTCAGATAAACATCCTAACCAAAAAGCTTGAGCAATCTAAAATCAATAGAATCAAAGATATTTTTTCAACTCTAAGAAGTACAAAAAGAAATCCTAAGCTTTAAAGATGAATTTGAATCAGGTCTTCCCCTGGCCTGATTCAAATACTTTTATTTCTCAAAAGGTTTATAATGGTTATTTCTAGAAGGCACATTCTACTTATTGACGGGCTAGGTGCACTTTTGAGCACTTCGTTTTTAGGTCTTCTACTTCCATTTTTTCAGAGTTTTATCGGCATTCCAACAAACGCACTCTACTTGCTGGCCGTAGTGGCAGCTTTTCTGTGCATCTTTTCTCTATATAGATTTTTTCAAAGTTTCCAGGCCCAAGACAAGGACCTTAAATTTATTGTTGTCGCGAACGCAATCTATTGTCTTCTATCTATATCCGCATTGGCGTTATATTGGGAAGAAATCACAATGATAGGTTTGGCCTACTTCTTAATTGAAACGATAGCTTTAATCCTACTAGTAAGTTTTGAGTCAAACCTACTCTCGCACACAGTGCAAAGCGAGCCTCTACTCTAGTATGCTTCGAAAGTTCTTTTGGCCTTGTTCTTCTTTGCGCCTGGAACTTCAAAGAGCCTATTATGAAATGAAATATAAATTCCTGGCTGGATAACCTTGGCAACCATCATCGCTTCAGTGACATTTTGAATAGCATCAGAGTCTTCAAAACCTAGCGGCTTCATTGCACCTGTAAACAC
>JAGSHJ010000214.1 GCA_023954595.1 Bacteriovoracaceae bacterium
AAGAAGTGGAGGAGAGCGCGCAGGATGAAGTTCAAATTCCACCTGAAGCATTAGAGGATTTGGAGCTTAAAAAAAGTGAGTACCTTGCTTCTCTTCTTGAAAATAGAAGCGATAGTGACATTGCTTTTGAAGACTTCACAAAGTACGACGAGTACATGTCATTAACTATTGAAGATGCAGATGAAGTTTATGCAATGGTTGATGAGGCCGGAGATAAAGTTCGAACATATATAAAGAGCTTTAAAAACAACGACGAGGCCTTCTATTATGTAGTGGTTTGTATAACGATTGCTTTGAAGGAATTGGATGGCCAGGAAGCTCTACTTCCAGTTATTGGATTTCCCTCGACGGACCATGAGCTATATAAAAACTATGCCGTCGGGGAAAGATCATCTGACATGATTAAGAACTAATTAAAACGCTACTTGTTTGTAGTGAGATCCGTGATTGTTCACAAAGCTTGTACATACTGTTGAAGCGTATTGCTGTGCTTGATTGACACATGTCTGGTTGTAGATACAACCAGGATGGCCATTAATGTAATCCGATTTAGCGTTCATACACTGCATAAAAGAATTAATACTGCTGTATTTAATAATCATAACAGCGTTGATCTCTTTATTTTGATTTTTATAAAGTATAGGGTAGTAAGTTTTATTTGCTTGATTGTGAACACATTCAGCTCTACCTACATTGTGAGATACCCCTCCATCAATATACATTGGTACAAAGCAGGTTCCATCACTTAAGTCAGATTCTGCAAATGAAGTCGCAAATACTCTTTCATCTTGTGAGCTTTGGCAAAGTCCGAAGTAGCCAATAGAGCCACCACTGTATCTATGTCCAATATTACAGTTTTCAAATCCCGCATTACTGGTCACAGAGTCACCGTCTGTGGAGTCGAATGAATCGTCAGTCTGATCTGTAATACTTCCAGTTGTGCTATCCCCATAAAAGCTTCCACTACCAGTAACAGAGTCATAAGTAGATGAAGTCGGGTAGCGCGTCTGTTTAGGAGCGTCACAAGCAACAGTCAGAAATAGGGCTAATATCATTAACTTTTTCATAAATCCTCCAAAATACATATCGGAGTAAACTTATGGAAATTTAATTAATTTTTTTTACAGCCGATGAATAACCTATAATTAAGGACATATGAAAAAGATTTTACTCACTCTCTGTTTATTGACCGCCATAATACTTGCAGCTGCAGCCGCTGTGTTTGCTAGCCCGTACTACTTTTATAATGAGGTTATTACAGGAAAACACCGCTCTCATTGGTATCATATAAGTGATTTCAATCCTTTATATATTACACCCAAGGCCGTAGAGCTTGAGACTCCAAATCTTGGAAACGAAGACTTATGGACTAATTTCCACTTCAAAGACACTGTTGTTCCACTACCAGTTAGAAACCCATTTTATTATGTGGCTCCAGTTGTGAACTACGATAAAGAGTCAGACAAAACCAAGCTTGGTTTGGCAGTCTATGGAACTGGATATAGAGAGATTTCAAAACTATTTTTTGTAAGCAACATGATGATGGGGGCCGAAACTCGATCTCAAGAATTGTTTAAATTGCCGCTTGTAAGAAATATTATCAAAAATAAATCCTCTGAGCAGGTTTGGCATGACCTATTCACAAAATCCCTTAGTGATTGGAATATCCCTTTTTCCGAGATGGCATACAACCTTTATTTGTTACAACTAAGAAACAAGTTGCTGCCAAAAGACATAATCTCTTTTGGTGCTTTGGATAAGAATACAGGAGTCGCCAGGCTTGCGTCTCGAAATAAGGACTATATTACAGAGCTTGTAATGACTAGAAGTCGTGGAATCGTTTATAGCTATCTCATTTTGACTGAGAAGGACAATAACGACTCTAAGGTATTGCGATATAAGTTTTTAAGAGACATTAAGTTCAGGCCAGGATCAAAGTCTTTGTCCAAAATTGTATATAAAGAATTTAAGGCCCTGCCTTATAAAAGAAAAGTTGACCACGAGGGGATGCTGTATTTGTTATCATCTTGGAGTCACCAAATCGACAATAAAGAATTGTTGAAAGAGATGATTTTATGGCTTGAGCGTGGAGATGAAAATCAAAAACAATTGAGACCTCTCTACACTTACGCCTCACAGAAATATGGTGAAGTATTTGCTAAGAAGCTTGTTGATGGTTTAGAGCTTGACCCTGAAATCATGCTTAAGAGAAATATCGAACTTGAGCGCTCACGAGAAATTAAAGAGCTAAAAGAGGCAAAGGTTGAAATAGCTCCAAAGCCGTTATCTGCTAAAGAGCTTTATCAGGAAAGAATCAAACGTGCCAAGAAAAGCAAAAGCTCCAAGAGCGACCGCATGATTATGGATTAAGCAAACTTTTTAAAGGTTGCAATTAATGCGTCAGTCAATACTGGTTTAAGTTTTTCAACGAGTTCCGTATCTAGGACCCTTTGAGCTTCTTTGAGATATATCCCACGCTTTATTTCGATTTGGATGTTGTTTGCTTCTGGAAATGTTGCGTCTATATGACGAGTGACATGTCCTCCGAAGTAAGGTTTATTTTGATATACCTTATCGTAGCTTTTTGCCAATTCATCGCTCACAAAATCGATAAACGCTTTTTCGCAACTTTTACCTGAAATATCAGATACACAGAAGTCGGGGCGCTCCATATCTTGGTTTGGTGTAATATTTAGGTGATATTGCGTTGGAGTAGACGGCATGGAGTGCAAATCAATAAATGATGGCCTTGGATGCTCTCTTTTGAGTTCATTTAAAAGTGCTTTAAGCATTTCATAGTAGGGAGCATAGTATTTTTGAGTCAAAAGAGCTCGGTCCGAGTCTTCTAGCTCCTTGGTTACAATTTCCACCCCATGGGAATTTTGCTTCCAATTTAAGGCCGCAGTCTCTTTTGGCCTGTTTAAATCCACACAAACTCTGTGAACATTGGCCTTAATTACAGCAATACCTGCCTCATTAAGACGCTCTATTTCTACGAGTTGGTCTACGGCCGTGTCCACATCCTTACTCAATGTTGTGAAATCATCGATTAAGTACTCTTTGAACTCATCTGGGATGGTTTCACCGGAGTGTGGGATTGAAACCGCACCAATAAAAAAGTTCTTTGGTGGGTAGTAGGTAAATATCTGTCCATCGGACGCAAGTTTCTGTTTTTCAAAGACATTCATGTGAAAAAACTACCATAATTCTGGCGGCTATAGAAGGTCCGTGTTATTTTATTTTCGAAAAAACACCATCAGATCGACTGTTTTAGTCGACAGAACCGTCGGAGTTCAAATGAAGTTTCCAGGCCGTAGGGACAAAAAACATTATTTTCCAGTTACTGAAAAAGGCAGAAAAAATATTGCAGAGCCTAGACTCTTGTCGAGAGATGTCTACGTTGTAGGTATTGACCAACTTCTCGTTGATATTGAAATTGAAGTTGATGACGCTTTTCTAGAAAAATATGATTTTCCCAAAGGACAATCATTTCTAATTGCTGACGACACCGCTGAAGAGATTTATCAGTGGTCTAGAGAAAATAATAAAATCCGTGGAGAGTTCCCTGGTGGTGCTGTTGGTAACACTCTTCACAACTTTGCCGTTTTATCCGATGCTAGTAGTTACGCACTAGGTGCTATTAAAAGACAAATTGAGGTAGGCGACTACGCATTTAAATACCTTTCTAAAACATCTGGTCTTGTGGATATGACTTTTCTGCAGCCAAGTGAAAAGCCTATGGGCCGTGCTCTATGTTTTATTACTCCTGATCATGAGAGAACTTTTGCTATTAGCAAAGGCTGTATGAATGATCTTACTGAGGAGTATATTCCTGAGGAAGTTATCGCTAAGTCATGTGCCTTACTTCTTTCTGCATACACTCTTAGAAGCAAAGAAGAATCCATTTATGGTGCAACTGTTAAGGCGTGCGAATTCGCCAAAAAACATAATGTTCCAGTCGTTCTATCACTGGGTACAAGTAGCCTCGTTGAAGAGCGTCTAGATTTTCTAAAAGACTTCTGTAAAAAACACGCAACTATCTTGGCCATGAACCAGCAAGAGGCATTGTCTTTTACAGGTATCGAAGATCCACTACTTGCATTGGAATCGATTCTTGAAACAGTGGATATGTGTCTATTAACTGCAGGCAGTAGAGGTCTCTACGTTGGAGCTTATTGTGACAAGGCCAATCTAAGAGAGACTAAAGATCCTTTGATGACAAAATCAATTGTGAACTACAATGCTTATGAGTATTCCCGTTCAATGAGAAAAACTAGCTGTACAGAGCCAGTGAAAGTCTACACACATGTAAACCCATTTAAGGGTGGACCCATGGCCATTAAGAACACTAATGGTGCAGGGGATGCGGCCTTAAGCGCTCTACTTCATGATATTTCAGCAAATCAATATCATAAAGAAATGATACCAAATAGCCCGAAACATGATGAATCCTATCTTACTTATTCTTCTATCTCTCAGATCAGTAAGTATTCAAACAGAGTCTCTTTTGAAGTTTTAATTCAGAGTTCTCCTCGTCTTTTAAAAGGACTACCAGAGAAAGAAGACTCCCTGGAAGAAGCACACTGGAGTAATTAATCCATGTCTGCATCCAAGAGGACTGAGGCGCTTTTAAATGAATACAAAGGCAATCTCTACGAGTTTTTAACTGCTCAAAGACTCGCTAGAGTTAATGGAATTGAATCACAATTCATACAAACTCTCAGAGAGGACTTTTTTGTTATGCTCTCGCAGCAAGAGGCCTTCATTAGAGAGTACTACCCATGGCTTCTCGAAGATCTACCTATTTTAGCACTAGGCCTAGGTGATCAAATTCAAAGTGAGCTTGATTCAAAAATTATAAAAGTAGAAATTGTTGGAAAGGCATCCGCATCTGACAAAGAAGGCGATGTTGGAGAGGCCGATCTTTTAGTAGAGTTGGAGAATACTAAGCAAGCTCTTGTGAGTGTTAAGCTCTCTAAGACTGGAGCGTTCGTTAATACAAAAAGTGCGGGAGTTAAAAGCTTCCTCGGTAAGTACTTTCGTGATTGCTTTGAGATTGACTCTATTCAAAAACAATTTAGTGACTACTTCGATAAAAGATATCAAACAATGGC
This sequence comes from Bacteriovoracaceae bacterium, assembly GCA_023954595.1. GTDB lineage: Bacteria > Bdellovibrionota > Bacteriovoracia > Bacteriovoracales > Bacteriovoracaceae > UBA845. The sequence continues at coordinate 5,115 of JAGSHJ010000214.1, forward strand.
CTATGAACTTTGTGACATGGCAGGCGTTACTCCTAGTGAGAGCTTTGATTCTTGGCGAGATCAAGGATTGAGTGAACTTCCTGGGGAGTTGGCACATGAGTTTCGACAAGTCTTTTTAAACTCATTGTATGATGTTAGCAACAAACTATTTGAACATCTAGAGAGTCTATCTAAGATTGATTCAAACTTATTCACTCGTTGTCTTTTTGCTCTTCTTGGTTACTCGAGAGTTGATATTATTCAGGCTACTAGTTTCTATAAAGCGAAAGATCAACATTACGAGCTTGATTATCATCGGGTTGAAAATGGTTTAGGGGAGCTTTCACAAAACTTTATAAGACTTGAAAATAGACCTCGTTCATCAAGCTTTGACATTGTCTTCTCTGATAGGATTTTACAAATCCGTCT
>JAGSHJ010000362.1 GCA_023954595.1 Bacteriovoracaceae bacterium
ACTATCTTGAAGACTCATTTATCTAAAATTCTAAATGCCTCATACATTCATATACTGCAGCAGTAGCGGTATTAGAAAGGTTCAGAGAACGTATATGTTCACTTTTCATCGGAAGATAGAACATTCTGTCGTGATAATTGTCGTAAATCTCTTTAGGAAGACCTTTGGTTTCCGCTCCAAAAATTAAATAACAATCTTCAGTGTAGTTTGCTTTGTAGAAACTCTCTTTTCCGTTATTTTCAAAAAAGAGCAACTTGTCTCTATCAGGCCTTTCACCTTCTAGAAAGTCTTCAAAGTTCTCATACTCTTTGATCTTTACATGTTTCCAATAATCAAGCCCCGCACGACGTACGGCCTTCTCGGAGATGTCAAAACCATAAGGTTTAATAAGGATGAGAGTTAGATCTAGAGCGACGCATGTGCGCCCGATACTTCCAGTGTTACCTGGTATTTCGGGCGCAAACAATACGACATTAAAACTTTTATTTGCCATTAGTAAGGGCGTCGTGAAGACTTCTAACCATTAGTCCTGAAGCTCCCTTTGCCGGGCAGTATGGTAGGTGAGCTTGAGAATCACCAACTCCTGCGATATCCAAGTGTGCCCACTTAACATCATTTTTAACAAATCTTTCTAGAAATGCTGCTGCAGTTGCAGTTCCTGCTCTTCCTGCAGTACCGATATTCTTTAGATCTGCAATTTTACTTTTCATATCATCACGCCACTCTGGGATGATTGGTAGTTGCCACATGTACTCATCTTGCTTGTCTGCATGACCTTTTAGTTGGTTAATCCAAGCGTCATCATTTCCAAGTACTGCACAAACCTGATTACCAAGTGCTACTAGACATGCACCTGTAAGAGTTGCTGCATCCACTAGGTAGTCTGGCTTTTGATCACAAGCGTAGTCCAAACAGTCTGCAAGAACTAGTCTACCTTCAGCATCTGTATTTAGAATCTCAACACTTAGGCCGTTTCTAGCTTTAATGATTGAGTCCGGCATAGTTGCAGTACTACTTACAGCGTTGTCAGTCATACCAAGGATACAAGTGATCTTGTAAGGGGAGTCGTTAAGAACGGCCGCTCTAAATGCTCCATAAACAGTTGCAGAACCGGCCATGTCAAACTTCATGCCCATCATTGCTCCGCCTGGCTTTAAAGAGTATCCACCAGTGTCAAAAGTTAGTCCTTTACCAACAAGGGCAATGTGCTTTGTGTTTTTAGTAGCTTTTTTCGGAGTGTAAGTAAGGTGTACTAGTCTTGGCCCATAAGCAGAACCAGCATTTACTGATAGGAAAAGATTCATCTTTTCTTTTTTCATCTCAGCTTTACCTAAAACTTTTACCTTAACGCCTTTAAGGTTCTTTTTTACGTCTGCTTCAATTACTTTTGCATATCCTTCAGAGTGAAGAACATTTGGTGCTTCATTTACAAGATCTCTTGTGAAGTTAACACTGTCTGTTACGTTAAGTGCTTTTTTAACTGCTTTCTCTACAGCTTTTTTTGCTTTTTTATCATCAACAAATACGCAGATCTTTTTGAAAGACTCTTGTGACTTTTCTGAAAGATATTTCTCGAATTTGTAAGAAGTCATCTGAATTGACTCACAAATAAGAGCTACGGCCTTTTCTTTATCATTGATGCTATTAAAAGATAGGGCATCGATGGCCACTGTTTTGAATTTTTTAGAGCTGATTGCTTGATAAGCTTTTGCTACAGTTTTTCTAATTTGCTCAGCTTTGGCCTTTTTCTTTGCTCCAAGACCTACAACTAGTACACTTTCGCCATTTTCAGCAGTAAAGCTTACAAATTCACCAGAAGATGCTGTGAAAGTCTTAGAAGAGCGCAATGTCTTAAAATGACTCTGAAGTGACTTGTCACTCCAGCTTCCTTGCCAAGTTTTATCTTTGTCTTTTGATTCTTTTTCAAAGCATGCAACGACCTTAAGGTCGGCCTTGTCAAAATGCTCGCTTGAAAAGTCTAATTCTATCTTCATTTTGGGCTCCTTGATTACGCTAAAAAACGTCTATATCGGTTTTAATAATTTTTTTAAGCTTAACAGAATAGGCCATTATTGTCTAAGTAGGGGGAATAAAGTAACCTTTGTCCATGTCAAAATTAACACCTAAAATTTATCACTTTTACCTAGCGTCAAATATCATTACTCCATTTTTGATGAGTACTTTATTTTTTGTAACCTTTCTCATGACTTTTGAGATGTTTCGCATTCTTCAGCTAATGTCTTCAGAGGAAGTAACACTTAGTTTTGTGGCAGGGTTAATGGGGGATGTTGCAATTACCCTTGTGCCAATGGCCATTCCGCTTTCTATCTTTTTCTCTGTAATTTATAGCTTGGGCAAGCTCTCTGGGGACTCTGAATATGTGGCACTTCGTGCTGCAGGGCTAGAGAAATATCGAATCCTTCTGCCTTATTTATTTGTGGGCATCCTTGTTGCCACAAACGTGTTCTATCTAACTCAAGAGATGGTCCCTAGTGCTCACACTAGAGTGAGAAAGAAAATTAAAATTATAAGCTCCGCAAGTCTTATTCAAGGAATCAAGGGCGGACAATTTTTTACTTCCATCCCAAATGTAACGATATTCCCGTCTAAGATGGACTCAGAGACATTGGATTTAGAGGATGTCTTTTTGCATATGTATAATCCTGGACAAATTTTAGACAAGGTTATTTGGGCGAATTTTCCTGCAATTTTAATATTTTCATCATATATATTATTTGCTGTTCCCCATGGTTTTTCAACTACATTCTTTAACATTAATTGAACTGATTTTAGTGTTTCCTCCGAGCAAATAGAAGGCATTATGACCTCCCTATCTATCTTATAAACTGGCTCCTGACCAAATGCACCAATACTTTTAATAAAGCTAGGTTTAACCATCTCTCCATTGTTTGCAACTGCATTATAAAACGTGAGTGTTTGTAGCGGTGTCATACTAACTCCATAACCAAAAGCCATCCAAGGAAGTGAAAGTCCACTCCAATCTTTATCTGAAGGGTGTGGAATTTTAGGTTTACCTTCTCCCTCTATATCTACATTAATCTTTTGATTAATTTTCATATTAATTAATCTGTCTACAAATCTTTCTGGATTATCTTTATAATTATCATAAATCATCTTGACAATTCCAGTATTCGACGAAACCTCGAAAGCTCTAGAAATTGGAATTATTCCATAACCCATCCTATTAGAATCTTTAACCTCTTCATTATAGAATTTAAGCACTCCATTACCAGTGTCAACAGAGTCTGTTGGACTAACCACACCATCTTCCAAAGCAGCTATTAGACTCATTAATTTAAATGTTGAACCTGGTTCTTGACTCTCCCATATACCATAATTGATTTTCTCATAATACTTACCCTCAGAAGTTCTTCCCAAATTTGAAATAGCCTTGACCTTTCCAGATTTAGTCTCCATTAAAATCATTGTTCCATGATCAGCTTCATATTTTTCTAATTGATATAACAATTCATGATGAACCATATCCTGTATTTGTGTATCGATGGTAGTATGTACGTCATA
>JAGSHJ010000535.1 GCA_023954595.1 Bacteriovoracaceae bacterium
TAGTCTCTTCCCCAGTTGAATAGGGTGTATTCTTCAAATTCAAGTCCTGCAAAGCCAGAAGGAGTCTCTGATAAAAGATTCTCTTCTTTACTATTGTAGAGACTTTCCACGTGATGACCTGAAGTATTGATATTTAAACTTAATTCAGGGAACCAGAAACCTTCGAAGGCGTCTTTCCAATTGAGTTCAATGATCTCTTTTTCATAGGCCCTAACCTTTTCAAGGCTGTTCTTACGAAGGCCGTAGGAAATAGCTTCTTCTAGCGAAAGGATTCTTGCCTCTGCAGCTGGAGTAAAACTATTACCTTTAAGTTTATTCTCTACGTCTTCTAAATCAACATCTTGAGCGATGGATAAAGAAATGCCCGCAATAAATGGAATTACAAATAAAATCCGTTTCATGTGTAGTTGAAAGTCCTTGTCTCAACATGTTTTTACTAGTCTCAATCGAATAGTTGAATTCTAACATCAGAAAATGTGAACTGTATAGTCTTGGTCAGGAAGCTGGTGGGTTAGAGGGATACGCCTGGGCAGCCTCTTCTTACGATGGTCTCTTCAAGCTTTTGGTTTGATATCTTGGAGAGTCGAATCTGGTTTTTGATTCTTGTTTGCGTGAACTCAAGTTTAGAGCGCAAAGTTTCTTTCTGCTCGGGTACGGTTTTAAGGATTTTGATATTACGCTTGAGCAGCGCGTTCATTCTCTGTTGAATTTGGATCTTGCCCTTTCTTTTGTCTAAAAGTGCTTTGCATCTCTGGCTTATTGCAGGGTCTTTGATAAGATCCATTCTCTCAAGGGACTGGGTTTGTCCATTAGTGCTGATGAATATAAAACTGAGTAAAAGCAAGCATTTCATTCCCATATTATAGTGTTCAAGAGTTATTTTTCCCAGCGATTACCAGAATTTGCCGCTTTGTGGCACCCATTAATTCATGGCCTTTAAGGCCTAATTTAGGTAGTATTTCATCTTAAATGAGCCCCCCAATAGAGGAAGCATGTCAAAAACCCTTATTTTGATTCCAGCTAGGTATGGATCTTCAAGATTTCCGGGTAAACCTCTCGCTAAAATCAACAATAAGCCCATGATTCAGCATGTTGTGGAAAATTGCCAAGAAAGTGGCTTTGATTGCGCAGTGGTTACGGATAACGAAGAGATTGAAAACGCAGTGAAGGCATTGTCCTTTAAAGTCGCTAGAGTAGATGATGATGTCTCAACAGGTTCTGAGCGAATTGCATTGGCCTTAGAGAGATACTTCGCTGATGAAGATTATGACTACGTCATTAATGTTCAGGGCGATGAGCCTCTTTTAAAGGCACAGCTTCTAAAAGAGCTGAATCAGTTTCACTCCAATAGTGACTTTGATATCTGTACTGCAGTCAAAAGACGTGAATCTAGTGAAGAAGACTATAAAAATCCAAATATTGTGAAGTGTTTGTTATCTGAAGCGGATGGCAAATGCCTCTATTTCTCCAGAGCATCAGTTCCATATTTTCGGGATGAACAGCTTGGTCATTGGCACCAACATATAGGGCTTTATTCTTATAAGGCACAGGCATTGAGAAAATTTGTCTCCCTTAAAGAGAGCCGACTTGAGCAGGCGGAAAAACTCGAGCAACTTAGGGCCTTGGAAAATGGGATGACGATTGGGTCAATTGTTACCCAAGCGAATCTAATTGGCGTAGACACACCAGAAGACATACAAAAAATAGAAGGAGTTTTGAGTGGGAAAGAGGGATAA
>JAGSHJ010000539.1 GCA_023954595.1 Bacteriovoracaceae bacterium
AATTTAATTAACTTGTCGTGGATAGCTGTATTGTCTGCTGGATCAAATAGTATTCCGTTTGTAGAAACAAGGTCTGGTATCCCACCGACATTGCTTGCAAAAATTGGAAGACCTGTGGTGACAGCTTCAATTAAAACGATAGGCAGCCCTTCTCGTAGTGAGGGAAGTGCCAAGGCGTCATGGTTTAGCATTAGTGAGCTAACATCGTTTTGAAAACCTAAAAAGCTAATATTCTCCTGACCCTTGGCGATACTTTGTAATCTGGGAAGCTCTGAACCTATTCCAGCGATTGTTAAATGAATCTCGTTATTATTTGCAACAGATTGCACTAATGGGGCCAAATTCTTCTCTGGAGAAAGTCTTCCTACGTATAATAGTCTAAGTGCTCCACTTGTTGAGTAGTGCATTTTTTCAGGCATTTCTGAGATGAAGTTTTCAACCAGATGTTTCTTTCGGAAACTTTCTTGATTGTACATCTTCTTAGATACACAAATTAATGCATCCATTCTTGCGATTGCTAGATTCTCAATAAATTCAATGATTCTCATCTTTAACGTGTGGGAAGTTCTACCATGTTGAGTCGCAACTCTTTTTACAGGGAGAAACGCATTTAGAAAGTTTGCCTTTAGGCCATGGGAGTGTACTAGCCCCACATTGTGTTTTTTTATTTCCCGTCTAATAAGCTTAATCGTTTTTAAATCAAGTTGGGAGTTACACTGAAAGGTCTTGTACTTTACTCCAAGCTCTTTGCATCTCTTCTCAAACGCTTCACAAGGAGCAGGGTTTCGAGACTCTTTTATTAGCCACAAATGTCCCTGAATATGCTTGGAGGCCTCTAGTACAATCTTTTCAGCTCCTCCAAAGGGACCAGGGGAAAACAATGTTGCATACTTAAACATCCAATGCTCCTTTTTTATAAGGAACATATAAAAGTGCAAAGTAGAAGATTGCAAATAATGGTGCTGTTACATAGAACCATTGCTGGGAACTTTCAAATGAAGCTTTAACAGTTAACGATGAGATCGTTAGAATGCAACACGCAATGCTAAAGCATAAGAGCTTCTTCCATGGGATTAACTCCTGAATCTTTGAGTTCAATAGCCTTGCTGAATATATAAGACCTGCTAGCCTTGGGATTAATTTAAAAACTAGAGCAGTGATTAATACTGCCTTTGCTGGCATAAACATTGCTGTGAAAATTATGGCCCCAAGACCAAAGGGTGCTACTGAAAGGGTGAGTTTAAATAGCCAGTTGGTTTGACCTGCGGCCCTTGGTGCAGCATCGTATGGGATCATGTAGAACAAGTAGCTAAAAGCAAATATTTTTAAATACTGAGAGGACTCTATAAACTTCGCTGTATATAGAAAGATTGTTATCTCATCGGCATAAAAATAAAGACCGAAGCATGCTGGTATTAATAAGAAGGCACAATCTCCAACAGCTTTTCTAAAAGCTTTATCTGCACCATCTTCTTGGTTTCTTAAAATTTTGGACAAATCAGGAATTAGAACTTTGTTCACGCTCATCTCAAGAAGTAAAAGTGGCGGAATCACAAGACAACCCATTGAATAAAAAGCAAAGTCCTTTGCCAATAAGAAAGAGGCCAGAACAAATTGATCCATCTTATCTATGAAAAAGGTGACAAGCCCTGATAAAGAGATTGGTAGGCAATAGTAAAAAACCTCTTTGATCTTTTCC
>JAGSHJ010000468.1 GCA_023954595.1 Bacteriovoracaceae bacterium
GGCTAATGAAGAGTTGAAGGTGATTCGAGAAGAAAAAAATAAAGCGTACACACAAACAGGTGATACTTGGCACGATAATCCTTACTTCAATGAAATGGAGCAAAAGGAAGGTGTGAAAACTAGGGCCATTGCTGAACTTGTAGATGTCCGAACAAAGTCAAAGCTTATTGAAGTGAAGGAAAGAAATATTGAACAAGTTAGTATTGGTTCAATAGTTCATTTCCAAAGGTATGCATTTGACGACCCTGATAAGTTGATCAAAGAGGATGTTGTAGAAATTTCTGGTTGGGGAGAGTCCGACATCGAAAAGAAATTACTATCATATGATTGTCCACTAGGTGATGCTTTATATGGACTAGGAGTTGGAGACCATGATGTCGAGGAAAAGGCCTTAAAAGGATACTATGTCATAGTAGAACTCTATAGCGACTGGGCAGATGTTGTTCCATTAAAGAAGAAAGCCTGATCATGAGTAAGAAGTATTGTCTTGTTGGCGCTCATACCGCTGGAAAAACGAGCATAGGTAAGCGGTTATTGCATGAATCTCATATAGACTATTTTGGGCATGAGATTGGAAAGGAGTATTTCTATAGTGGGGATCTTGATCCTGACACCGCTGGAGTTGCTTACGAGCATGCAATCACGAAACAGGAAGTGGATAGGGACCATTTAATTTTTAATAACTACAAAGACTCCACCTGCGTTCTTGAAACATGGCATATTGGCAACCTTGCATATCTTTTAACAAGAAATCCGAGTGGGGAGAAAGAGCTGATTGAGGTTATTAAGAGGAGTCCTATAATTGAATCGGTTGATATCATCTATCTCACTGTTTCCAGGGATAATATAATAAGTAGAACCACGAATTTCAAAGATGATCCACATGGTGCTGCAGAATTCTATCTTAAGATTCAAGACAATATTGAGAAAGTGATAAGCAACTTGAAACTGGAGCATAGGGTTTGCCGTATTAATGCTGATCAGGACTTTGAAGATGTCTTTGGGCTCGTTTGTGACAGAGTATCTCAGGAAGCGGATTTATAGCACTTCTTATCTATCATTAACCCTCTCGAATTAATCCTTAACAAAATTTCATGGGCAATGGGAAAGTCTATACTATGATGATTTAACTGATCTAGCTCAGCTTTTATTCGGAAGATTTTCTCTTCGATTTTATAACCGAGACTATTTAGTTGATGATCTATTTTCTTAATATCTGCAATAGGCTTTTTAAAAGAATTTCTCTTTTGTTTTGGGATTGCTTTTTGAAATGATGTTAATTTTTCACTAATAGAATAGTAATCATTTATTGCAAACTCGATACTCTCTAAGTACTCCTCGGAGATTGCCTCTAAGTTAGCAACAAAGTTTCTAAGTTCACTTCGCTTAACTCGTTCTATCTTCAGTATTTTTTGTGAAATTGCTCTCTGCTTTTCCTTTTCAACTTCAATCAAAACATTAAGGATCGCATTTAAAAGTTCAAGAATATTCATACCTAGGCCACTTGTACCTTCGCTAACTTCTCAAGCCATGATGAGTCACCTAGCTGTGTGGCAATGCTTGAAATGTAGCCAAGAATCTTGTCCTTTGAGGCTTGTCCATCAACTTGACTGTATTGATCCATAAAGAACTGAAGAATGGCAAGTAGATCTTGCCTTTCATTAAAGTGTGAATCAAATCCTTTTAGTATCAAGTTCTTATTGATTTCCATATTTTTATGTTTTAACTCAACTGTTTTACAAAAAGTCTGGAACTTTAACTTTTCCTCTTCGAGTTTCATCTCTGCCTGGTTTGTTTTTTCAATTTCCTTAGCTAAGTCCAAACATTTGTTTACGGCCGTAAAGACTCCTTTAATTACCTCCATTCTTTCTTTTTCAGAAAGATCTCTTGATTGGGTAGCTGGAACTTCAGAATCTTTTGTTACCTTGTTTTCATCACTCATGCAGCCCTCTTTTTCTTTTTGGTTTTAAACCTGTTACTTTTGAAGTTTTTCTCTTGCAAGGTTACGGCGTTGGCGGATGCTGAAAAATACGTGACCGTTTTGTAGTAAGGGTTTCCGTTATCACTGTACCCAGCAGTTTCTTTTTCTTTATGGACCTCGTACCAGAAATCGACAATTCCTTGCCCACCTTTTTTATAGGCGTGATACTTAAGTTCAGATTTTGCGTCTTCAACACTGTTGTGCCATAAGCTCGTTGAAACCTCGCCGAGATCTTTACTTACCTTTTGTCCTTTTATATTTCCATAACGTGAAACTTTTATCGCAGCGGCAGCAGCGACATATTCATTAAAGAAGTTTTTTTGTCTATCCTTTGCCCTTGGGTAACACTTGTTACAGTACTCAAGCTTCTCGTCAAAGTTTCTTGAACCATAGATAGAGTCGACAATGTAGTTTTCAGAGCAGTCACTACAGATTGTCTTCTTACAATCTGAACAA
>JAGSHJ010000540.1 GCA_023954595.1 Bacteriovoracaceae bacterium
AGACCACCTACAATGCCAATAATTAATACTCTCTTTGGTTGAACTTCACTCACAATAGATCCTTGAGTTTAATAAGGCTCTCTAGGGGCTTTTTAAGAGGTTCAAGAAATGGTCTTTTGTTTTCAATCCCAAGTCTCAATTGCTCTTTAATGACGTTTTCAATTTCATAAACTTTTGGACGAATGTCCTTGTCCATGGCCTCAGAATCCAGATCCTCAGGAACCTCAATAGGTTCTCCAAAATAAATATCGATAGGAGAGGGAAGTGGGAATAGGTTGGCCGAAATCGGAAGTGTAGGAAGCCCTAGAGCTCTCCCGGCTTTTCTAGCATGCACAACTAAGGGGAACATCTCCTCAGCACCAACGACGGTTACAGGTACGATTTTAGTCTTTGTAGAGAGTGCAATTCTGTAGAATCCATTTGTGAACTGTTGGAGTTCATAGAAGTGGGAAGTACTTTTTGAAATACCTCTGACTCCCTCAGGAAACACTAGAATCGATTCTTTATTATTTAAAAGCCATTTACAGTTTTCTCTATCGCCTAGAATCGAGCCTGTTTGTGCAGAGAAGTCTCCTAAGAAAGGAAATTTGGCCATAAATCTCTCGACCATAGAGTGGAGAATCCGTGGAGGCTCAGTCTCCATTGCTGTGGCCATTGTAATTAATGCGCCATCAATTGGAATCTGGCCTGTGTGGTTGCTGACAAATATATAAGGCTCATCTTTGATATTCTCAGCACCAAAGACTCGTACTTTGAAGTAATTGTTATATATAGGGTAGAGGACATCTAGTGCCTTCTCAACGGTCTCTAAATTGAACCCCCAAGGATCACGATAGTCGCGATAGTGCTCTTGAAGCTTTTGAAATACGAGTTTTTTATGTGCCTTGTCCTCATCGGATAGACCCAAACCTAAATGATCAAGCATTAAATTCCTATGTATGATTACCTATCTTCATATATAAGGGATTTAAGGCTATACTGTAAGCAGGAAAATTGATCAAGGATTGCGCATGAGTGAAGAAAATAAAGATAAAGAAAATCTAAGCGAGCAAGACTGGAAAAAACGCTTCAACGAGCTAGTTCAGTCATGTCAGACCGAGCTTAAAAGAACAACACAAATTGGCATGAAGATGTTTAGTGCATCACAGTCAAATGTTCAGTTGAAAGAATCCTACGAAGCTCTAGGAAGAATGACCAAAGAGGCTATGGACAAGGGTGAGTTAACTTGGGATCACACTGAGGCCACTGATTTGGTTGATAAAATTCAAACTCTTCAAAAAGAATTGGAAGAGCTTGAAGAGGATGTCCAAAATATCAAAAAAAGCTAAGTTGTGGCCTTAGAGAGCAGGTAAGATCCAATTGCATATTCAAGCTCTGGACAGCCTGTTCTCTTTTCTGCTGATACAAAGTGAATCTGCTTTACGGCCTTGTATTGCTCATAAATCTCTTTCTTTGTTCTTTTAAGTGCAGCTTTTTCTTTTTGCTTCTTAAGTTTATCAATCTTATTAAATGCTAGAATAATATCGACATATCTCGGATCGATAAAATCATAGAAAGATAAATCACTCTTTTGATTGGGATGACGAGCATCTTGAATATTCAATACAAGTGTTTGGTCATTTATATTTACAAAAAATGATGTCATCAATTCTTGCCAGTTTCTTAGCATTGCTTTTGAAACTTGGGCAAA
>JAGSHJ010000047.1 GCA_023954595.1 Bacteriovoracaceae bacterium
CATGTTCCAGAAGGTGCAACACCTAAAGACGGACCAAGTGCGGGTATCACAATGGCCACAGCTCTTACTAGTGCAATCACAGATATCCCTGTAAGACAGGATGTTGCGATGACTGGTGAGATCACACTAAGAGGAAGAGTACTTCCAATTGGTGGCCTTAAAGAAAAACTATTGGCCGCAAAGCAATCTGGAATTCAAACAGTAATTATTCCAGAGAAGAATGCGAAAGACCTTGTTAAAGTTCCTGATGAGATCAAACAAGGGCTAAACATCCACCCAGTGGATCAGGCCGAAAAAGTTCTGAAGATTGCTCTTGATCTTAAGAAGCCGGAAGACTTCATGAAAGAGAGAGCCTTCAAGGTACTTGATGGTGAAAATGAGGACCCTAGACAGCACGTTGCAAACTAGGAACTCAAATATTCGATGACTTATTGGACATTAGGGGAAGCGAAAGCTTCCCCTTTTTTTTGAAAAAAGTTTAAAAAAATATTGACAGAAAAAGAGTCTTTCTCTAAATTATAGTCTCTTAACGAAGTGGGCGTTTAGCTCAGCTGGGAGAGCGCCACCCTTACAAGGTGGATGTCGGCGGTTCGATCCCGTCAACGCCCACCACTTCTTTAAACAAAAATCATAAAATTTTTAACTTAGACTTCGAAATGTTTTCGAGTCGTTATTTATTACTTGTACAAGTGATGTGGATTCAACCAGCTTCCAAGCGTCTTTACAACATTTAGTGTAAGTGACTGGGCAGTGGTCTTTTTGGATGTCTGTCCACCAAGCTCAACCAGAAGTTGAATCTGCTTATCTAGAAGCTCGGTGCTTTGAGGTAGTTCTTGTGCGATATTTGAAAGTGTCTGGGCCGCATTTAAGAATTCAATAGCATATTTAGATGGCGTGGAGCCTGCTATTGCATAAGAAGTTGCAATCGTTCTTAATTGTTTCTTTAAGTTTTCCAAGAGCACTAATTCAAGTTCTGGATTTCTCTCAATGCTTGAGAAGGCCCATGCCTTGATTGGCCTAATCTTTGTATCAAAGGCATAGAAGGCAGTTACACCATCATATTCATATCCCCATTTACCATCAATAACCTTAACACCCTGGCATACGACTTTTTTTGCGTCATCAGTGACGTTAGCTACATGTACAGTTGAATTGCCTTCAATGATTTGAACTGAGTCTTGTCCTGCACATCTGTATTTACATGAGAAGGTTACATTCTTTGGGTAGTGAGCACTAAAGTCCGAGCTAATATAGTTTTTGGTGTTTGGAAGTGCTTCGCATTCACCATATTCCAAGGCCATTGCTGTAGAGTTGAGAATGAATAGAAAGATAAGACCAGTACGCATAGAAGTTCCCTTATAGTAATAATGGAATAACTATGACTTATTACACAGTTGAGCAATCAACGCTGAAATTCTTATAGGTTTCAGTACTGAGGTTGACTCCAGACGTTATCCTCTAAGTCTTCAAGTTCTTCTTCTATAAGGTGCTCTTCATCTGATGATAAAAGATCCTGTGCAAGATCAAATAACTCGTCTTCTTCTTCGTCAAAGTGCTCTTCTACTATTGTTTTAAATTCTTCGAGTGACTTTAAAAATAAGTCACTGTCTAGGGGAGTGTTTTTCATGGAATCCATTTTGTGCTGCGCAAGGTTATGTTCCTTCCTTGATTTCTTTATCTGGGCCTTCGCCTCACGGTCGCTTGTGTCAGCGAGTGCTTGATATAGAGTTTGTTCTTCTGAGCTAGTGTGGGCGACAAACATGTGCTCAAGTTCCTTGAGAAGGCGCATTCTTTTCTCTACTTGCGAATTATCGGTTTCAATTAGCTCTTCAATCGCTTCCCGAATGTTGTGGTGATCATCAATAATTTTTTGATAAATATCCATTTCTTCCTCCTTATTAAACGTCCTCGTTTAGCGAAAGATGGTTATGTAGATCGTAATTGATCTGCAATGAAGCTTGATTGCAAACCAAAGACCATCGGCAGGTAGTAGTTAGATAAAGGTTTATGTTTTTACATGTCGCCCTGTGTTGCTATTTACTTTTTTTTGCTGCGATGAGTTGTGATCTTTCTAAAGCCTGACAAAAGTTAAGAACAGGGTTGAAACTTCGTGCTAACATTATTTATAAGCTTGATACCACTTTCAATTGGTCTGGTTTCAGCCGGAAAGATTTGGTAGGGTTTAAGTAGAATAATCAGGTGATAAACTATTAGAAGTTAATTACTTGAAAATTAAGAGAGAGCAGATGAAGAAATTTTTAGGCCTTGGATTGGCACTAATATTTAGCGCAGGATGCGGTGACTTGTTTATGGGTGAAAAAGACAAAGAGTCTATTTCACTTCAGGCATTCACGTGCGATTTCGACACGAAGGCCTTCTCTAAAATTCTCGAACACAATATTAAAGGCGACATTGTTTGCCTTCAAGAAAAGATTCACTCTTTTATAGACTTGGTTAAAACTGACAGGCCTGGTTACATTTCAGAAAAAACTCTAGTTAAATTTGTAGAAAATGGCCCGATGGACTTTGGTGACAATAACCTTGGTCCAGTAATAGAAGGTATCTTCGAACTTACACAACTTATCCTTGGCGGAGATAGGGGATATATCTCAAGGGCGGACTTTGATCGCTTCATCGCCTTTTTAATTGAATTCAACCGTAACATCTTTCCTGTTTATGACATTTTTACCAATGAGAACGAACTTAATTGGGGAGACTACGATAGAAACAGAAAGATTGTTCGTAAATACCTAGTAGTTATCTCTCAAGAAATAAGACACCTTTTAAATTTAAATAGAAGCGGACTTGATCAAATGGATATTGAGGTCTTTTTAAGTCGCTTCTTTTATGATGAGCCTGATGTTGCTTCACAAATAAAATCACTCATGTGGTTAAAGAGAACATTTCTTGGCGGTGATGAACTAAGCCTTAGTCATGTTGAGTTGGATAATGCATTGGTTAAACTACCAGAGCTAGGTGAGGTTGCTTACGACCTAGTAAAAATGAAAAGCTTTGGTTTTAAAGATGATGCTCAATCAATGATTGATGATGTTTATCTAAAAGACATTGAAACACTTAGAAGAAATCTTCATTTTGGAGCCGATAGTTATGAGGCCCTATTCACTGTATATGATGTACTTAACTCTATTCGTGAACTTGATATTGATCTTGGGATAGACTTAACAGCTTACCCGCAAGAGATTATGAAAATTAAGGGGGCGATATTAGGGAGTCAAGGTGAGTTCTTTAGCTCAATCGAACTTGTTACTCTATTGGATCACTTATCTAATATTTTAGATGAAGGAAGTTTCTTCTATAGAGTATATGCCAAGTACCAAGATGAGCTTAACTCTACAGATCCACTGACTAATGATTTCTCAGACTTTCTTGTCCACAACTCTAGGGAAGAGCGCTTTCTAAATCACTTCTCTGATATTGCAAACAACTATAGATTTTTTAAAGGTGACTACAGATCACCTTACTATTCTTTTGAACATTACAGAAATCCATTGGCAATATTCGAAATCTCGGCCATCGAGTACGTAGTAAAACTTCTGATGAGTGAATATGGAGCTCAAAACGAAGGTGCTAGAGGTGGATATCACATGACGCTAGTACAGACGACGGCCTTGATGGAAGACCTTAAACGTTTTCTTCGTGATCAAGGAATTCTCAATATTGGTAAAAGTCAGGGTGGAGAAGTTCAAGGAGTTGCGGACAACATGGTGCTCATGTCTACCTTGTTTCAATACCAGTCTAATGGGTGTGACGACTATGTCTGCATGGAAGTTCCAGAGGCAACAGAGTTCATAGTAAGTCTTATCACGGCCCTTAGTGTGAAAGACTTCTTCACTGAAGAGATGCAAAAGCTATGTTTTGATCAAGTCGATGAATTTGGCAGAATATATCCAGACTGTTTTAGAAAAAACTTCGTGAATGTTCTGGAAACTCCAAATCCGGATGACGAATACAGATCCCTTTCGGATTACATGCCACTTCTTTCTTCATATATTGTAGAGCTAACAGACCATCTGCCTGATGGAGCTTCTCCTACGGAGTCAGAGGAGTATGTTAAGTTTATAACTGAGACTGAAGCATTCACTAGAACTTGTATGTTTTATGATGAAGAGCAAACTGAGCCAGTTCCTTTAAAGGGAAATGACGCGTTCGCAGTGTTTGCAGGAATGCTAAATGTTGAAAGTACTCTTTTAAAGTTTGATAAAAACCAAAACAATAAACTTGATGGATTTGGCGTTCATAATGAAGTACTGGATGCATACTATACAACTTATGAAGGTGCTATTCAGGCATTGGTCGCTGAACAGGCCGGCCCATTCTTAACTAGATTCTCTAGACATATTTTTCAGTATTTAATTAAGTTCGGTAAGGTTCCTGAAACAGATAGTTTTGGAAACGTTTTGAGTTTTGCCAAATTCTTAATTCGATTGAATAAAAATGCGGATGCTACAAGAACAACGATATCCACAATTCTAAAAGTATTAGCTCAGCAAAATGCAGGGGATAATTACTTCAAATGTGATGAGTGTATGAGAGACCCCAACGTCCAATGTGTTCCGGTCAGCTGCTACACCGACCGAGACTCTGGTGAGGTTGTTTGCGAAGACAGTCCTTGGGAGTAGGTAACTACTGCAACTGCTCTTCGTACTGTGATTCAGTTACAAACGTTGGCGCAGGCATATCTTCTTCAAGTTTCAATTTTAATGATTTTGGAACTTGAACGGCCTTGTATTTCTTTCCATTACTAAGCCTTAGCCAGTATCCTTCAACAACTTTTTGATCAGTCGTTGCCATTCTAATAGGTTTTAAAGACACAATATGGCCTACATTGATTAGCATCTCTACTACTTCACTGCTTTGATGGGCCTCATTTTGGTTCATAATCATGAATTTTTCAAAAGACATTATCTACCTCTTTAGTTTTGTGAAGGTAGTATAACAAATGAATGACGCGTTGCTTTGCTGTTTGTAAAATTTTCAATAAGTGAAGGGAAGTTGAACTCTAAAAGTCCAACTTCTTGCCTAGTTCTCCCACGATGCGGCCAATAGCGTAAGGAACGCTGTGTGGTCTATCAGGATTGTTTTCGTAGGCATGGCCAAAGCCCATTTTGTGAACCCATTCATGGGCCATATTTGCGGCCACATCATATTTGGTCCAAGAGCTTCTTCTATAATATTTTTTATTCATCCAAATCCTCATAGTATCTGGAAGGGTATATCCTTTAACTTTGCTCCAAGGATTGAGGCTTCTATATAGAGTCAGGTCAAAATTCATTACATAATCTACTTCGGGCATCAAATCTTCGGCCCCGGTCATTAGATGATTTAAGATTTCTTCATTGCTCATGCCATTATTTTTGTGAAATCGGGTCTCTCCTTTGAAGGTGTAGGAGAGTACTGCTTTTTTGAACTCTTCACTATTCATTACAGTATTGAGAACTTTGACGGCCTGGTTCAATTTTTTAGTGTCTTTTTCTGTGAAATTTCGAAGAAACACTTTAACTTTCAACTGTTTAGGGCTTCCAGTTAAGCTGCTTTTGAGGTGCTTTGTTTGTTGATCTTTAGTCGCTGATTGCTTGTCTAGCTGTAAGAAATCTTTTGTGAAACCCCATGTAATCGCAGGGTAGGACAATAGGGCAAAAGTCATTAGACCGGTTAAAATTTTCATAGAAATCATTCCTTGATTCATTGTTGCGCCGTTGCGCGCTAATGTGTTTTCTATAGGATATGAAAAAAACGATATGAAAACTTACGAGGGAAAGAATTTCCCGATCAAATCCCCCCAAAAACTCCTAAAACAGGTATCAGAAGATACCGGACTTCCTACGCCACGTGATCGAAGAATGGTAGTCCAGCAGGAGATGGCTAAGGCAAACGAGAAAGGCCTTGATTGTCTAAATTGCTCGGGAATGTGCTGTACCTATAAAAATAACTCCATGCAGGTCGATGCAATCCAGGCCCTTGAGATCCTAGCATGGCTTGAGTCAGAAGAGCGTGTGAATGAAGAGTTAATAGAAAGTCTAGATAAAGTCATCTTGGAATTTCGATTAAATAAAGACTTCATGCTAGGTCGCAATAGAGAGTTTAGAAGAACATATACCTGCCCATTTTTTATGCAAAAAAACCAAGGTTGTTCACTTAGTAGGTCCGTAAAGCCATACGGTTGCCTGGCCTTTAACCCCCTGGAAAAAAAGGTTTCAACTGAAGGAAAATGCGCTTCAAATATTGAAATTTTGACCGAAAGGGAAGCGTTGCATTCAGATATTGAGGAGAAAGCAAACAAGGCCCTAACCGAAGAGTTGGGTCTATATTGGAATAAGAAAAGTATGCCCTTTGCTTTAAGAGAAATATTAACCTCTCTTAAAAGGAGAGCTACTACGGATTGATTTCTCTTAAAGGTTTTAAATATAACGAAGATACAATTGATTAACTCTATCCCCCTAAGGAGTATGAAATGACTAAGAAAGTAAGAGCGAAAGCAAAATTAGACAACTACAAGGCCCCAACTAGAGTGTTTAATGTTCCTGCTGATGTTAACGGAAACCCACTTAGAGTAAGTGAGTACTACGGAGAAAATGTATTTGATTACAAAAAATCAGATATCCTAACTAAACAAGACAAAAAAGACATTCAGGCTGTTGTTAGTAAGAACCAAGACCTTACTAAAGACATGGCCGAAAAATTTGCAAATGCAGTGTTGAACTGGGCAACGTCCAAAGGTGCAACTCACTTCACACACTGGTTCCAACCTCTAACTGGTTCAACTGCTGAAAAGCATGACGCCTTCTTTTCACTTGAAAATGAGCAGCCAGTAGAAAGATTAAGCGCATCTCAACTTATTCAAGGTGAGCCAGATGCTTCATCTTTTCCACACGGTGGTTCAAGATCCACTTTTGAGGCCAGAGGCTATACTTCGTGGGACTTGTCTTCTCCAATTTTCTTGAGAACAAATGAAAATGGTAAAACACTTTGTATCCCTACAGCATTTGTTTCTTACCATGGAGACGCGCTGGATATTAAGACTCCACTTCTAAGATCAATCACTCAGCTTTCGAATATTGCATCTAGGTTTTGTAACCTTGTAAGCGGTAATAAAAGAGAAGCCGAAAAAGTTGAATATGTAGATGTAACTGCAGGCTGTGAGCAAGAATACTTTCTTGTAGATAAAGGACTTTTCTTTGAAAGACCAGACTTGGTTATGGGCGGTAGAACGCTATTTGGCGCAATTACTTCTAGAAACCAACAGCTTGAAGATCATTACTTTGGAACAGTTCCTGATAGAGTAATGGCATTTATGCAAGAAGTTGAAGTAGAGCTTTATAAGCTGGGTGTTCCTGCAAAAACTAGACATAATGAAGTTGCCCCTGGTCAGTTTGAATTGGCCCCAATTTTTGGCAAGGCCAACGTTGCCGCAGATCAAAACCAGGTCATTATGGCGACAATGCAATCAGTTGCGATTAGACATGGATTTGTATGTCTACTTCATGAAAAGCCATTTGGCGGAATCAACGGTTCTGGTAAACATTTGAACTGGTCAATGACTGACTCAAATGGAGACAACCTTCTTGAGCCAACTGACGCTCCTCACGCTAACTATAGATTCTTGGCAGTAGTTGCAATGATTTGTGAATCAATCAACAGACATGGTGCCAATCTAAGAACTGCAATCTCTGGGCATGGTAATGACCACAGACTTGGTGCAAACGAAGCACCTCCAAGTATCATCTCTGTTTTCTTAGGTGACACTCTTACTGCAATTTTTGAAGCTTACGCTCAAGGAAAGTCTTACTCTAAAGAAGGGGAAGACTTCTTGGACCTAAGAGCTGATCAACTTGCAAGACTAGTAAAAGACAACACTGATAGAAATAGAACTTCTCCGTTTGCCTTTACTGGAAATAAATTTGAATTCAGAGCTGTTGGTTCTTCTGCTAACGTTGGTATTCCTATGACAATTCTTAACTCAGCAGTTGCTGATGTTATGAATGAAATGAACGATAGAATTGAGAAAGAACTAGGCGAAGGTAAAGAGGTTGATGACATCCTTAAGGGGATCATCAAAGATCTTTATAACAACTCTAGTAAAGTTGTATTCAATGGTGATGGGTACTCGAAAGAGTGGGAGCTTGAAGCTGAAAAAAGAGGCCTTCCAAACCTTAGAACTACTGCAGATGCTCTAAAGATTATGGCCAACGACAAAAGTAACGAGTTCCTTACAAAGCTAGGTGTTTATACTCCTTCTGAGCTTGAGACTCGCTACAATGTAAGAGTTGAAAGATATGTGAAGCATAGACAAATTGAATTCAACACTCTGGTAAATATGGTTAACAAAGATATCCTACCAGCTGCAATCGAGTACAAAAAGAGCTTGGCGGAATCAATAAATCTTCAAAAACAAGTTGGAGTTGAGGCACGTGTTGATCTAGCAATTCTTAGAGACATCAATGAGAAGGTTGAGCAATTAAGAGCGGATAACGAAACTCTTGATAAGATGCTTGAGGCCGTTGGTGGAAGAGAAGACATCGAAGTTGCAGAAAAAATTGCAAAAGAGATGATGCCACTATCAGAGAAAATGGCCGACCTAATCGCGTATTTAGAAGAAAACGTTTCTGAAGAACTATGGCCGTTGCCGACTTACTACGATCTACTATTTATTAGATAATAGACTCTGGGTCCTTCAATTCTTTGAAGGACCCATTCATTTTTAATTTTCCTACAAACTCAGTTACTCAATTCCCTTACATTTCTATGTTTTTATCGTCCTAAAGGCTCGCTTTTTTGTTGGTATTCTTTTTGCTTAATTTAGACCAACTATCAAAGGAGTTTTATATGAAAAAACTACTATTCTTATTCACCTTTCTTTTGAGCCTGTCATTAGGTGCAAATGAAACTGTGAATACAAGAATTTATAATCTTTTAGAGCCTTCAGACGGAGACACTGAATACCTATTAATGGCCGCAAACGGTTTTGTTTATGGGCTTGCTGCCCAGGACCAGCAATCGGCAGACAAGGCACGGGAGGCATTGGCCAGTGGGTTTCCAGTAGAGATCACGCTCAAAGAGCAGACGAATGAAGAGATCGAAAACAACGAACGCTCAAGTATTCTAGAATTAAAGGTCTTGAGAAATGAGACCCCATTTGCCAGTAACTTTATGCCTTTAATGGACGTGCCTGCTTTTGTTGAACCAGATAGTCACATAGGGCCTATGGACAACTTCAGTGTCAGTCGAATTTCTCAAGGGCAGGCCAACGGGCTTTTTAGATCCATGAGAAATGATTTAAGAGGAAGTTCTGAGTGCTATAATAGGGCACATGTTTGGAGCTGGGAAATCTATAATAAGAACCGCCTGAACACTGGAAAGATGTTTCTTTTCTTTACTAGAAAGTACATCAATGAATATAGATATAAATGGTGGTTCCATGTAGCACCTTTTATAAATGTAAGTAATCAGGGACAGCATGTAGTTTTGGATCGCCAATACTTTGCAAGCCCAAGAGTAATGCACAGCTGGACTGACGCATTTATGAAAAACAACGCTCACTGCCCAGTGCTGACACGTTACTCATCTTATAGTAGAAGACAGTATGAAAGGTATTGTTATTTAATTCCTGCTAGTATGTACTATTGGCAACCATGGAACTTAGACTATTTGGAGAGATATCATCAAAGACGTTCATCATTCTATCAAAGAGATATTAACCACGCTTACCGTGACGCCCGTGGCTGGTGGCCTTGGTAAAGTATCAAAGATCGCTGTTTCATTATCAATTATGACCTTTTTCGCCTCTTGTGGTTCTTCCACCGGAGGCGATCCTGTTGATGGCATCAATGTGGGGGAGCATAGAGTATTTGTTACAAGCACCACCACAACAGGGGCTTTTGGAGGGATCTCCGGAGCAGATTCAATTTGTTTATCCCGTGCACAGAGCAGTGGATTGAAGAAAAACTACAAAGCAATTCTCAGTGACAGCACTAATGACGCCAAAGACCGGCTATCGCTACTTGGTGCCGTATATAAGTTTAATTCAGAGTCTGAGAAAGAAAAAATAGTTCAACTTGGTGTTGATCTTTGGGAGTCATCTCTATTGAGTGCAATAGATAGGGATGAGCAATTTAACACTGTCTCTGGACTTGTGTGGACTGGGACAGAGTCTGAAGGCAGAAGTGGTTTTTCAACTGATTGCAATGATTGGAGTTCGAGCTCATCTGCCGATGCAGCTACAGTGGGGGACACCACTATGACTGACGATAGATATATTGAAGTTGGAATCGATGAAAGCTGTGATCGATCATTGCGAATTTACTGTATCAGCCAGTAAATTCTACAAAAAATAAAAAAATATTAAAAAAGTACTTTATTTTTAGAAAAAATCTAGGTAGTAAGTTTCTCGAAATGAACATTTAAATATACGGGAGCTCGTTGGAGGTTTTGAACTGAATCTGTAACTATCAGATTTACTAGAATCGATCTCGAATTAGTTATCCTAAAAGTTTTGGTTAGGCCCTCCCTCGTGGAGGGCTTTTTTTTTATTTAACTGTAGAGGCTACCTGCTCTATTGAAATCAAATTTGAACATTTAAAATGACCGAGAGGACACTGCTTCTTGCCATGAAGACCGCACGGTTGGCATTCTAGTCTTTCTTGGGTTGTGATGACTTTACTGTCGCTGCTCAGTGGAGTGTAACCAAACTCTGGTACAGTAGAGCAGAATATAGCAGTTGTTTTAGCATCTACACTTGAGGCCAAATGTAGGGGAGCTGAGTCGTTTACAAATACACGGCGAGCATCTTTCATGAGTCTAGCAGATTCTAGCAAGGAGAGCTTACCTGCAAGGTTCACGCAATTTTGAGTATCACCTATGATGGAGTCTATAGCTTTAGAGTCCGCAGGAGCACCAATAAAGAAAAGCTTTAATGACTTGGAAAGCTCCTTAGATAGCTCACTCCATTTATGAGCTGACCACTGTTTAGTGAACCACACGCTTGTTGGTGCAAGAACAACGTAGTCTTCATCTTTTATAATTTCTTGGATCTTTTTATCTATATTTGGATTGAAGTAAAGGGCCGGCCTGCTTGCTTTATGTATATCGATGTTAAATAGGGGCTCTAAAAGCTGAGCATTTCTTTGAACTTCATGAAGATACTCACCATTGCCAAGCAAGTGAGGAATCTTGTGTTCAATCTTGTGGGTGAAAAGAGCGCTTGCTGGGTTGGATGAGAATCCGATTCTATACTTGGCCTTGGATAGGCCTGTTAGAATCCCTGAATTCATAAACCTTTGAATGTTTACAACCGCATCATATTTATTCTTTCTAATCTTTAGTAAATTAGAGAATAGACTTCTAAACTTTTTCTTCTTATTCCAAACTAGAACGTTGGAGATGTGGGGATTATTGGCCAAAAGGGATTCATTACCATTTCTAACCAAAAAGTCGATCTGGATATTCTTATTTGGAAGAGACCTGATCATTTCTACCATTGAGGTGGCCAGAATCACGTCTCCTATGAAAGCGGTTTGAACCAGGAGTATTTTCATTTCTTGCTGGATTTGAGCTCTAGTTGTTCAGGAAACTCTTCACCTGCATGCATTCTCATAACTTTCACATTACGAATAAAGATATTCCATGCACCAAAACAGGAAATGATAAAGCCCTGTCTTCCATCAAGCATTCCCATTTGAAGGACATATCTCTTTAAAAAGCCAAAGAATGGCTTAACCAATAGATGGTACAACGTGACTTTTTTTATCTTATTTACTCGATCCAAGGCCGCCCAAGTTGTGTATCTCTCGGCCTTTTTAAGGTGAGAGGCAAGACCTTTGCCTTTATAGGTGTCATGAATCAATTTATTTTTTAGTCTGCCAACTGAGCCATCAGTTTCGATTTCAGCATGGACATGCTTGTCTTGATACTTACAACGACTTTTTCTAAATAGTCGAATAACTGCATCGCCCTTCCAAACATGCTTTAGCTCTTTATCCATGAAGTAGTTGGTTCTACCGATCCAAAAAGCTACCTCTTCCGGATTAGATGCAACGGTGTCTTTAATCTCTTGTACCGTCTCAGGCATTGTTCGCTCATCGGCATCTAATAAAAAGATCCAGTCGTTCTGTGCTTGAGGTATAGTCCAGTTTTTTTGTGCTGCACTGTGTACATATTCGTGCTCTAGGAGTTTAACATGTGGAAAGCTTTTGATGATCTCCACAGTTTTGTCCGTGCTAAATGAATCAACACAAATAATTTCATCGGCGAACTCACATGACTTAATTGCGTCTGCGATATTACGCTCTTCGTTATAACAAGGGATAATAGCTGTAATTCTTTCCATGAGCATAGTTATACATGAGTCGGACTTAATTGTAATCCTTAAAAGGCGAAGTGCGACATCAATGATTTCAATACACTATTGCGACTAGCGGATTGAAAGAGTATCATTAATGAAGTTGGAAAAATGGTGCTCGGGACGAGACTTGAACTCGTAC
>JAGSHJ010000485.1 GCA_023954595.1 Bacteriovoracaceae bacterium
AGTCAGGAATCAAGATCTATGTCATTTCTCAAAAGAAAGAGGCGTTGTTGGGTTTCGCAGCAGCAGCTGCAAAAGCGCAAAAGGATCTAACGGACATTCTTGTATGGGACATCGGTGGGGGCTCCATGCAAATGACTTCTTATATTGGAAACAATAAGTTCGACATTTATGAAGGCAAGATTGCTTCTGCGAGTTTTAAAAAGTTTGTGATCGAAGCAGTTCAAAATAAAGATCCTAAAAAAGTAGACAGTCCAAACCCAATCTCTAAAGGGGACTCAAACGCCGCCATTATAGAAGCTTCAAAAATGGCAGAAACAAAAGTACCAAAAAGTATTAAAGCCAAGATTAAATCCAAAGCAGATGTCATTGGAATCGGTGGTGTTCATTATTATTCAATAAGAGGACAAACTGGTGTGGAAAAGAGCTATAACTCAAAATCTCTAGAAGAGACGATTTCAAGAAAAATAGGAAAGTCTAACAAAGAGATTGGAGGGGACTATGCTTCCACTGATGTCTCCAACCTTCTACTAGTAAAAGGTTATATGGATGGTCTTGGCATAAAAGAGGTTCATGCTTTTAAAATTAATTTGGCCGATGGCATGCTGATTGGTGAACAGCTTCTTAGCAAATAAAAAGGCCGCCCATTCAGGCGGCCGTGATTGTTTCTTTTTACAATACTGGTTATTAACCGATCAATCTCAATGCCTGTTGTGGCGAAGAGTTTGCTTGAGACAATACTGAAGTACCAGCTTGCTTCAAAATATTGTTCTGCGCGTTTTTAGCCGTTGCAGCGGCATAGTCTACATCTCTGATTCGGCTGTTTGCCGCGGACATGTTCTCAACTGAAGTCTCCAAGTTAGAGCTTGTTGCTTGCAATCTATTTTGCAAAGAACCAAGTTCCGATCTCTGGCCAGAAACAGTATTAATAGCGCTGTCTAGTTTTTCTAGAGAAGCTTGCGCTCCTTCTTTGCTACTTACACTTTCTTCTGCGATTCCAAGTGCATCCAATCCAGAGCTAATTTTGCCTGAGTCGTATACAATTCTATCTTGGAAGTCGTCATTGCCAGCTCCGATTTGGAAATCTAGCGCTTCGCCTTCTCCGTTCAATAATGAAACATCATTGAACTTCGTTGTTTGAGATATTCTTTCAACTTCGCTTTTCAGCTGTTGATATTCCATATCCGTGTAACTTCTCTCAGTATCACCTACAGTATCTGATGCTGCTTGAACTGCGAGCTCTCTCATTCGAGTAAGCATAGCGCCTTGTTCGTTCAAACCACCCTCTGCTACTTGGATCATACTGATACCATCGTTGGCATTTCTGTTGGCCTGTTGGCTTGATCTAATATTGGCCTTCAACTTCTCACTGATCGCTAAACCAGCTGCGTCGT
Source organism: Bacteriovoracaceae bacterium (assembly GCA_023954595.1). Taxonomy (GTDB): domain Bacteria; phylum Bdellovibrionota; class Bacteriovoracia; order Bacteriovoracales; family Bacteriovoracaceae; genus UBA845. The sequence continues at coordinate 1,392 of JAGSHJ010000485.1, forward strand.
CCGAAGACTTTGTAATTCTCTCACCACTTGCCAACTTCGCCGTGGTATCTTGCTCAGCTTTTGTTACTTTGTTCAAAGCTTTTTGTGCGTTAAGTGAAGCTACGTTTGTTCCAATTCTAAGTCCCATTCTAATCTCCTAAATACATGTAAAACCTCCCTTTAGTCCGCTAAATCCCAGAAGCGGCGAGCAACCGTGCTCTTTGTTGTTAATAATTTGTTATTCAACTTTCAAATCCCAATGAAAGTTGATGCAATATTTGTCGGTATAAAAGTGGAGTCGTTGAGTACTTTTTTAGCTTTTAAAGGAAAAATTTTCCTATGCCTTTAATAATGAATAGATAGCTCTTGTACTTGATTTTTTCACTCAGGATTGTAGCTTTGATATTGCTTTAACCTGCTCGCGTATAATCAATTTCTAGATAGGGAAGATTGATCATTTCAGTTAACCATTAGATAAATCCCTCGATCTTCATCAATATACAAAGGGGTAGAGAATGAAACTTATTTTAGGAATTGGATTTTTAATGATTGCACTTGTTGGTTGTAACGGAAAGTCGGACGACAACGATTCACCAGCTAAGAGCTCTCTAAAGAAACAACAAACAGTTGAAGCGACTGAGGCGTTTGAGAGACAAAATCTTGCAGGTGAAATCGACGGACAGGCATGGACTTTCATCTCAGGTCGAGTGACGCCACCTAATGAGAAAGGATTGAGCTATTTAACTCTTTGGGATGCAAACATTGAAAACCCATGTAATCCCGCTCAACTAGGGGAGAGAACAGTTGTTGCTAAAATTGCCTTAGAGCCTTCAAGAATTGAGCTAGGCGACGAGCAAAGAATTACTTTCACAGCATACGACGGTGAGACTTCTAGAGTAAAAGAAGTAAAAGAGGG
>JAGSHJ010000261.1 GCA_023954595.1 Bacteriovoracaceae bacterium
AGCACCTACTCTCAAAATTGTTCTTTCAGCTTTAGTCCCATCAGGAGTCACAACTTGTGATTTGAATTTTGTGACCTTTCCAGATTCAGTCATTTCTCTTTGCATCTCAAACCAAAGTTTGTTCAAGTCTCCGATGGCAGGAAGTTTTTTCTTTTCCGCTAATGCAGACATCAACTTATCTCTACCTGGAATTTGTGCTGAAATAATAGAATTTTGAAACTGTCCTTTGAAGTCGCCAGCGACCTGTTTAACAACTCCAAACATTTCTCCCAAATTTCCAGCAGCAATTGTTAACTTGTCTTCAAGACTTGCAAGAGATTTTTCATTTTCTTCAAAAGTGGCCTGCAAACTTTTGGTTTGGGCCTGAATGAGTTCAAGTTCTTTTTTGGCCTTCGCAAGCGCTGCCTGTTGCTTGTTCTTTTCTGCAACGAACTTTTGCTCCCTTTTAGAAAGACTCTTCTTAATATCAATTCTTTGTTTCTTAACCTGATTCAAAAGTTGATCAAGGTTTTTAGGGGCCTGGGCATGAACTGCACTCGTCCCCAAAACGAGAGATAATGTCAAAACCAGTAATTTAATCATATTCTATCCTTTACCGCAGCAAGAGGTAATTTAACCAACTGAGGTGCCAATTGTTTACGGGCCATTTTGATTGCAGACTGAATAGACTTGTTATAGTCGTTACCAAGACCTTCCCATTTTTTTGTTTCCTGATCCCAAACTGCAGTTTCTTTACCGTCAAGAGATTGATAAATAAAAGCAACTCGGCCGATTCTCAAATAATCAACAGTCAGCTCCTTTTCTCCATTTTTCTTAACTCCACGATAAGCTTCGATTGTTCTGCCGTACTCGTTTTCAATTTGATAGGCTTCAAGAACCTGTCTGAATTTTTCAGAAGTTGAAATATCAGCTCTACTCAAGAGATTATTCAGATCAGTAACTCTCTTGCTTCTTTCTTCAGGTAAAAAAGGAACATCAAAAGAAACAAACTTCTCCATATTCTCAATCATAGACACCATCAGAGGAACAATCCCTTCGTTGGTTTCTTTCAATTCTTCAATTTGTTTGCCGATACTTACTTTCTCAATAGTTTGAGATTTAATAATCTTTTTCAACTGTTCATTGTAGATCTTTGCATTTTTGATCTGTGTAAGTGTCTGCCGATACTTCATCAGCATTGCTTGGGTTTGATCGGAAAGGCGATCAACTTTTTTCTGAGATGCCTTACCGATATTCATATTCTTCTTATTTTCTTTTGTAACTGTCTTAGCTTTCTTTCCACCTTCAGCTGCTACTGAGAATGATAAACTTAACGAGAGCATCAACATTAAAACTTTTTTTGTCATTTTTATTTCCTTTTCTCTTAGAAAGAGCTTGTTAAACCTGCGAATACTCTTCTCCCGATTGGGTCATAAAGAGATGAATTTAATTGACTTGAGTCTGATGATTTATCTAGTTCAGGAAACTTGTTGAACAAGTTCACAACACCAGCTGTTGCTTTGGTATTTAAAGAACGGATCATATAAGAAAATCGAAAATCTACCTGTGTAAACATTTCAATCTTTCCGGCCTTAGGATCTGATTTGAAATTTGAACCAAATGTTCTGAAAGTTGTTCCAAGTCTGGCGTAGTCATTAAATCCATAATCAAGATCCAGATTGTTTTTCCATTTAGGTGCTCCAGAATCTTCAGAGAGAACAGATACTGGCTCTAGTCCTGGAAATTTAGTTTGCTCATACTTAGTTAAGTAAGAAGTATTGTTAGAGACAACGATGTCCCCAAGACTTCCTAACTTCGGTGCAAATCTAAGGTTTACATCGATACCATTAACTTCTGTTGAGGCCAGGTTAAGAGTTGGAGCATGCATCTTAACGAGTCTTCCTGAAGAATCTCTTTCAACCTCAATTCCATGTTGAGCGACATCAACTCCTCTAAGCTCTGCCTGTGTAATGGCCTCAAGATCTGTACCAACTGTATTATTTAATTTGATCGAGTAATAATCAGCAGAGATAGAAAATACTTTGTTAGGTTCTATCACTGTACCAACATTCCAAGACTCAGAAGTTTCTTCTTTTAGACTACGATTACCACCTGAGTTTGTTAGCCACTGAGTTGGCTTACAAGCTCCGGCTACACCATTAGAACAACCATAATGATCGATAAAAGTTGGATAACCTTCACTTTGAGCAGCATAAAGATCCTGCATGTTTGGTGCTTTAAATCCTGTACCTGCCGATGCTCTCATTAGAACACTTGATACTGGCTTATAACGAACATTCGCTTGAGGGTTAAATGTATCTCCAAAGTCAGAGTACTTGTCATAACGTCCAGAGAGTTGTGTATCAATTTTACTTGTAATAGGAATTGCGAGTTCGCCGAAAGCAGCTGTAACGTGACGAGTTCCTGAACCTGGAGATTGTGCTCCTCCACCTACGACTTCACCATTAACAGAAGCGGCATCTGCATCAACATCATAAGTTTCATAAGAAAGCTGACTACCGATAGCAACTCCAACTGGTCCAGCCGGTAAGTCCATCAGTTCACCATTTGCTTTCAATTCAAAAGTATCTAAACGTGACTGCGTTATTTGATAAGGTGTCGCTTTGACACCGGCTCCATTACAAGCGGCTAAATCTGCACCTGGAGTAAAAATATCACAGGTACCATTATTGATTAATTCAACGAGTGGTTCCTTAAATGAATATCCATTTACAGAATCTTCTTGTCTTTTAATTCTTTCGGTTCCAACCGTAAGATCAGCTTCCCACGATTCTCCGATATATCTAGTGATACCTGTATTGACTGCATATGAAGTTGTTAAAACTTCAGTATCTCTATTTCCAAGGGCTTCGGAACGCCAACCAACATAAGGCATTACTGTTCCTGCGGTAATGATTGATCCATCAGACAAAGTAATGTCCTTAGGTGCTTCAAAGTCTGTTAGAGCAACGACACCAGGAGCATAATTCCAGATTGTTTCTTTTCTTGTTCCTGAAGCTTGAACATGAAGTTCAGTGAGAGAGTTTAAATTATAAGTGGCACTTGAGAGTGCATTAAATTGTTCTATTTCAGGAAGGCCTGTTGATTCACTTGCATAGTTATAACGACAAGCTCCTGTTTCAGAATCAACACTTTTACAACCAGACAATGTGCTGAACCCACCGTTTGCATATATTGAAGGAACGGGAGAATTTATACTCGACCCTTCCTTAGTAAATTCTCTGTCGCGATCAAAAATTTTCTCATTTTTACGATACTGAAAAGAGGTTACGATCTGCCCCTTACTTCCCGCTTTTCCAAAGACACCTGAAATTGATTGACGATTACCACCCTCAAGTTCGGTTACTTCTTGTCTCATACTGACTTCTGAACCAACATAATTTTTCTTCAATATGATATTTACGACGCCGCCAACTGCATCGGAACCGTAAGTTGCTGATCCACCAGTTTTTAAAATTTCTACTCTTTCGACTGCTGACATTGGTATCAAGTTCAAGTCAGTTGCTGCACCAATCCCGTCTTTTGCCATTCTTCTTCCGTTTAGAAGAACAAGTGTTCGATCTGCGCCTAGACCTCTCAAACTTACTGTTGCAGTGTCGGCAACAGATGAGCCGGAGTCTTCTCTTGCTCCACCAAAAGAACTTGCTGTTAAATCTCTCATGACATCGCCAACGGAGTTGTATCCAGTCTTATCAAGATAATCTCGATCGAGAGTTTGAACGGATTGTGCACCTTCCATATCGACTCTCTTTATATGAGATCCGGTGACTTCCATCTTCTCGTAAGAGTGTGCCTTGGAGGTTGAAGTAGAAGCTGAGTCTGAACTATTACTAAGATCAGTTACCGATGTTTGCGCCAATAATACTGTTGGCGACATTGCCATTAGTGCTAGTAAATTTTTCCAATTCATTTTTGTTTTCCTCGTTTTGGACAAATCATATTCATAATTCTGCACTGATTTTTTTTCAGCATCGCAAAAAAGTAGGATCGTCCGAGTTCCTGATTATTTTCGGATGTTTTTTGCAAAAGGTTTGCCAAGTTTACTTTTTGATTGTTTTTTCAATGATAGTAATAATTTGAAATAGTTTTTTAGAAAAAATCTGAGTTTTATTTTTTTTATTTTCGAGCAAAATGATCCCAGTTTCGAGAAAAAGAAGTGTCACTTTGACTACAAAACTGATTTGTTTTTATTAACTAGAGGTTAAAAAGAATGAGTTAGTGTATCTTAAGTTCTTGATTACTTACTTGGGTGCCATGTGTCCTAAGCAAGAAACTTTAACCAATTTTACAAATAGTTAAGGTACTTTGAATTAGTTTTTTAATATAGAAAAGAAATGACTTTTAGTTTTAGCTATCGGTTTCTACAAAATACTATTTTTTCTTATATCCCATTGCATCTGTAAGTTTTGTTTTACCTCTGACAAAAGTTCCTTCTCCGAAACCAACTTCCTTTCCGTTGTTATAAAGGATAGATTCAGCAAGCCATCGACCTTCTTCCATTTTTACGACTTTACCAATCGACTCCAGATCCCCTGACGTAACTGGTCTTGTTAACTTCGTGGTGAATGAAATAGTTAATACAAAAAGTTCTTGTTCCAAAGAGTTAACAGCAAAAAAAGCGGCATCATCTAACATTTTAAAATAAACCGAACC
>JAGSHJ010000244.1 GCA_023954595.1 Bacteriovoracaceae bacterium
GATCCACATCAAGCCCATCTAAGGTTTCCACAATTAGGTCTATCCCTAAATGGGAACAAAAATCGCGGACAGACTTTTCATCCAAGGCCTGTGTACTGCGAGTTCCGTGGTTGATATGAATTGCACGCACGCCAAAGAAATATCCGAAGCTTTCATTGTTATTTAAACAAAGTAGGGCCGCCATTGAATCGACTCCACCGGAAACTGCGACCAAGACATCCTGGCCTTCAATCAGCTTCATTTGCTCTATGAATTTAAATACCTGTGCTTCAAATCTATTTGTGAAACCAGCATTACTTGAAACTAGCATAGACTTGAGAATAGTTTTTTTGGATTTAAGTGTACAGGGCCATGGGGAGTAATCTCCCCTACGACCCTGGGATTTATTGTTGAGCTTCTTCTTGAGATTGACGTTTTTTGCTCTTATCCCACCTTTTGTGCTTACTCTTCATAAAAAGCTTATCCATTTTGGCCAGTTGGTCTGGCTTCAGGATCTCTCTTGTCTCTAGAAGCATTACAAAGCGTTTATCCTGCAGGTCTTTATTAACGCCTTGAAGCTCATTATGCTTATTGGTTAGGGTTTTATTAAAGTTCTCGCTTGTGTCGGCCTGTTTTGTCATGTCGGCCAATTCTTTTCTAAGTTTGTTTCTTTGATCCATTAGGCCTTTGAGTTCTGTATTGTATTTGTCTTTAATCTCCGTAATTTCCTTTGATTGCTCATCTGTAAGATTCAGCTCCTTTTTGACCTTTTCATCCCACTTTTTCATTTTGTCCTTCTTGCCTTCACCGGCATGGCTATTCGCCAATCCAAGCGTGCATATGGCCAAAAGTATAATCAACTTATTCATACATCCTCCTTTTTAATGTGCATTAGTACATGCAAAAACCTGTGCCACCCATGGGAGATAAATAGATTTAGATTATAAAAAGTTGATTTTTTTTCGATTTTAACCGCTCAGGATTATTGACATTTCTTTAGACGCTCATTAATATGCAACAACATTATTTCTATGGCGATGTAGCTCAGTTGGTTAGAGCGTCGGATTCATATCCCGAAGGTCGGCAGTTCAACTCTGCCCATCGCTACCAAAACTTCCACAAACATTCAGACCTCAAAATCAAAAACGTGTGCAACCAAATATCGAAAAGCCCCGTAAACTTCCTTATAAAATTCACTAAGAAAGCACAAAGCGCGAGGCCACTTCTTCGATGCTATTGCCTAGAAGATGCACGTACTTCAGGTAGTCGTGATATCCGCATGGCCTGCGATTGACTGCACCATTTTTAAGCTGATGCCGTTTTCAACCATAAGAGTCAAGGCCGTGTGACAAAGATCATGAAACCTGATCACTGGTACATCCGACTGCTTAAAATCCACCAAGAAATAGCAATTGCGAAAGTTCGCATGGGAAAAAGGAGTCCCCGCTTCGCTAGAAAACAGAAAGTCTTCTTTGTCATGCAATACGTCCAAAGAGTTTATTTAAGATCTAAGAATGTTCAGAAAGAAAAATAAGTTTCAGCGTCTCACAAGTTCCCCCATGAAAGCTCTAATATGAACTCCTTCCTCCCCGAGTTTCACTCGATCTGGATTGGAGGTAAATTCAATTTTGTTTTTATTTTTATGGTTGGGATATTTGATTTAAGCCGACTTGGTGTTCAGTAAACTTTGTTTTCTTACTCAATGAAAAAGGGCCAAAGTTTCCTTTGACCCATATTCTGATTTTTAGTGCTTTTGAAAAAGGCCGTCGTTCAACAACCTAGTGTTTCGTGATCGAATTGGAATCTATTTTAAGTCCCTGCTTTAGTGCGCAGGGGACTGAATTGTTAACTAGTGGTTTAGATACTTAACTTTAGTCTCTGCTGATCTCATAAAGTCTTTCAACCTCTAAAGCTAACTCCCTAACAGTTCCGTGATTATGGTTTACTTCAAACCAATTTACCAAAGCATCATCAGAGTTTGTGAATTTCTTTTCTGGTTTTACAAGCCCAAGCATATTAGTAAACATCTCAGCCTTTAATTCACTATTTTCATCATTTATACTAATAAATTCGTTAATTTTCATGTTTTCAGTAAGTCTAAAGTCGAGCCCTCTTTTGTCTGATGACGCCCATGTAACAAGTGCCCACGTCACCGCATGAGCAGGATTGTCTGCTTGATATTCGCTACTCACAGGCTCAGCACTAGCTATAACAGACATAGATAAAGATGAGAGTAAAGTTAATCCAATTAATAATTTCTTCATGTGTATTCTCCTGTTTATTTTAGTAATGGTTTATATCCAAATCGTGTTTATAGTTTCTTTGTGTTTAAAAAAATGTTCATCAAACCAAGATTTTAAAGACGACCTTTCGTGATCGAAGTGGATTTTATTTTAAGTCCCTGCCTTTCTAAACAGAGACTTAATCAAAAGCTAGCGTTTTAGTTACATTTCATCAGGATAAGTAAAGTACTGTTGCATTAGTCTTGAAATCTCACAATAAGTAATTTTATTGAATTTTTTCATAAAATCGTTTTTGAAATTAACTGTAGCACCGTCATATTTTTCAACAAGTCCCACCATTGAAGATAACCAGCCTAGCCTGAGATCAACGAATCTTTGTGCTCCCTCAGGATTAAAATATTGATTAAACCAAGGTGTATCGTCCCCAGACTCTCTTATAAAGCTACCTGCTGTTTTTGCAATTCCTCTGGCTAAATTGGACTCTGTTACTTCAGCGCCAGTTTGATAATTATAAATAGCTGCTTCTGCCCAAAAATATCCATTGTTGACTCTTGATTTTGTATCATTCATACAATTGCTTGCAAATGATGATGTTGATGCAATAAGAACGATTCCAAATAAAAGTGTTTTCATTTTTAAATCCTTTTGAGCAAGTGCTCATATTAGTAATGGTTTATATAAAAAGCGTGTTTATAGTTTCTTTGTGTTTTAAAAAATGTTCATCAAACCATGATTTTAAAGATGACCTTTCGTGATCGAAGTGGATTTTATTTTAAGTCCCTGCTTTAGTGCACAGGGACTGAATTGTTAACTAGTGGTAAAAAATTACCTTTGCCAGTTTTTTTGTCATTTATCTAATTTAACTGACGAGGATAAAAATATTTATCTGCAAGAATAGAAATCTCACAAACCGTTAAGTCTCTTGAACTTTCTAGTATTTCAGATATAAACTGGTTTACAGCTAAGCTTGATTTTCCAACTAACCCAACACCTTTATCCATAAAACTTATAAGATTATTTAGATCTTCTTCAGTTTGCTCTAAGCTTAATTCTTCATAAGGCTTCCTTTCTCCTATTTTCTCGTAAGATCCTACCAAACCATCTTCGTCAATATCGCTTGAGATAATATTAGCAGCATGTATTGTAGACTGTACTAAGGACAAGCTACTTGATGCACAAGATATATCGCTTTCTGCATAAGTGAGACTTGAAATGATCAATGTTAATCCTAATACAAATTTTTTCATAAATTTTTCCTCGACCTTTTATTGGTCAGTAATCTAATGGCTTATATCCAAACCGCGTTTATAGTTTCTCTGTTTTTCAAAAAATGTTCATCAAACCGTGATTTTAAAGACGATCTTTCCTGATCGAAGTGGAGTTTGTTTTAAGTCTCTGCCTTGCTGACCAGAGACTTAATCGACAGCTAGTTATTAAAAATCAAAACCCATTTTGCATCGTTTGGATAAACAGCAACAACCGCAACACCTTCACCATACTCACATACTGTATTTGTATATCCCTCGGACTTGAAAAGTTTCATAGTTTCAACAACCCTTGCTTCTTTTGAAGCATTATGAATATTTGCGAGAGGGATATCACTAATTCCACAAATTTTGTTAGAGCTAGTATCATTATCGCCATGAGCAAATACAGATGCCGAAGCTAAAAGAGTTAATCCTAATAATAACTGTTTCATATCTTTTCTCCTGTTTATTAAATGGTTTATATCCAAACCCTGTTAAAAATTTCTTTGTCTTTCAATTCACGCTTAGAAGCGTTTCTTTCTGACGTCTCGTAAAACAACCAGAAAAATACCCTTTGCAAGCGTCACGTTTCTCAATAAAACGAACCTGCCACAAAGCGTCATGCAATTAAACTGCAAAGCAGCAATTAAGTAATAATTACAGAATAATATATCCATAAGAATACAGATTGCTTCATAAAGAACTTAAAAATGGTACTCAAACTGACAGTCTGAGTGCTTTTGTAAAAATGGGGATGAAACGAAGGCATCCACAATAACAAGGGGTATAGGTCTCAGAGCTAGGCCATAAAGGTCATAGAGATGGGGTTCGCTTAAAAAAGGGAGTGAAAATGAAGCTATAACATATGGCCTCAAGTCTATCTTAGCTACGAAAGGAGGGTCTAGCTAGCCCGCTTCCTTTCCTGTAGAGATTTTTCAACCTTTTTCTCGTCAAGCATTTTACTCTTCACATCTAAAAGCTTAGCAAGTTTTGGTGTCAAACGCCCTGGAATCGACCGCTCGCCCCTTTCCATATTTGGATAATTACTCTGTTGAATTGTAATTTTTCTTTTTGGGTAAGCCCCTCTCTTTTACGGGCTCCCTTTAGGTATTTTGCGACTCTCACCCTAGGGCTTTCAACCCATTCACCATAAGTCTCCCTGGCTGTGTGAGGATCAATGTCAGCAGCTTTCGTCTTTAGCGACTTCTTAGTCGCTAACTCCTTAATCTAAACCAACTTCTTTTTTGATCTTTTCGTCAATGGCCTCATTAAGCCAATCATTCATACTAAGCTTTTTAATTTGGGAGATCTTGGAGACAATAAGATGTCTATCTTGGCCCATGCGGATCCTCGTTTCACCCTAAACTGACTTTTGCGGTTTCTTCCCTTCAGCCTCACAAAAACCAAGGTAGTCATCAACAGAGGCCTTAAATTCC
>JAGSHJ010000154.1 GCA_023954595.1 Bacteriovoracaceae bacterium
ATGGATACATCCTTTTGGGTAAAGGTATCACTTACAAGAAGATGGGCGAATATAATCAAGCATTGATGTATTTCCGATTGGCCCTTAATACAATTAATCCTCAATACAAAAGACTTCATGATCTAGTCCAAACTCAAGTTGAGGATGTAAACGACTCAAGTGTTGATCTTTACTTGGATCGCCATAACCGTGTGATTCATGAGAAAAATTTGGGATCTATTGATTTCAAACACCGCTTTGTATTGCTTGAGATCCTATTTTTGTTGGCCAAAAATCCTGGCTCACATTTTAATAAAGATGATTTGGCAGAATCCATCTGGAAAGATGAATATAACCCACTGATTCACGACAAGCTTATTTATACGAGTATCTCAAGACTTAGAAAGCTGATTGAACCAAAGGGTGCTACTAGAAAGTATATCCTTAGAGGTAAAGATGGCTACACTTTCAACCCTCGTGTAAAAGCAAGATTCCACAAGGAAGACGATCCTAAGAATAAAAAAGTGATCGGCAACATTGAAATTAGCTCTCCGGTTTAATAAGATTTCTAAATGAAGTCTATAATCATTCTAATTAGTGCCCTGTTGGCATTTGCAAGCAACGGGCACGCAGCTAAAGTCATCTTCTCTGACTTATTTATCTTTAGGGTGAATAATTCCGTTTATTCGCTAGATAGACTTCATACCTACGAAAAATTTCTAGAAGACTTAAACTGCTTCTATCCTGATTCTATTGTCGTTAAAAATTACTCAGGTCTTTTGAAAACTCCAAAAGACTATTTTGTTCCAGCTATTTATAAGAAAAAGAAAGACAGTAGGGAGTTTTTGGAAACGACTTTTAGCTTTCTTGGCCTTGTAAAAATGATTCGTTATGCTTCTTCTCAATCTGTAAGTGTTAGTTCTGAGCTTCCTAAAGCACTGATTCTTTCGGCAAAAAAGAATAAGTGTGTGCTAAGAGGCTTTGAGGACAAAGGTCTAAAAGATGAGATGGCAAACTTGGTTCTACTAGAAGTGTTTCTTAGATCCAGGTTTATGTCTAAGCAGGATAATGGCCTTAGTTCCAAACAGATTACTTCAATCCTAAAAAATATCTCTTCCTTGGAAGATTCAGTTAAAAATCAAATTGATCATGAATTGCTTGAAAATTAAAAGTCTGGATTTAGAACAGCTCGAAAGCTCAGATTTAATGACAGATTTGGTCACAATAGATGAAAAGCACCTAGATTACTCATGGACCAGAGCTCAATGGAAAAGTTTGTTCAACGGAGACAGTGATAGATACTTGTTAATGGGTGCCTTTAATGAGGATGAGTTGGCCGGTTTCAGTCTTTTTGAGCTCAACCCATGGTCTGCCCAAGCACACTTACTAAAAATCGTAATAAGGCCAGAATTGAGAGGGAGCGGTGCGGCAAGTCAGCTCTTTCATCTTAGTCGCAAATCACTAAACAAAAAGAGTATGTGTGAAATATTTTTAGAGGTAGGTGCTCGAAATGATAGAGCAGTGGGCTTCTATCGGAAGCAGGGATTCCTGCAACTATGCGTTAAGAAGAGCTTTTACTCCGACGGTACAGACGCTTTGGCCATGCTTTTGTCTCTATAATATATCTTGTCAACATCAATTCCATTTGATATGAATTCAAACTGTTACAGTTATCTTTTTAAGTAGGGGTGGAAAAAATTTTAATCCACCCCTTTTTTTTAATGGGGAGCGCAATAGATGATTGGCGAGAGCCCGAGCGCAATTGAAAAGAAATTTTTAGAAATGTCTCAAAAAGTAGTCGAGGAAACTGGCTATGACCTTTATGACATTGAGTATATCAAGAGCAACAAAACTCTAAGAGTTTATATTGCTGATAAGGAAACAGGCTCAGCTCTTATCGAAGACTGTGTTGCAGTTGATAGAGGCTTTACCGAGCACGTTGAGGCTGCAGATTGGGTTCCTGAAGACTTTGTCTTGGAAGTTTCCTCTCCAGGTGTTTACCGCAAACTTAAAACGGAAAAACATTTTGAGTCGGCCATAGATGAGATCATCTATGTCGAAACTCTAAGTCCTGTTGTTGTGGATACTCTTTCTAAGAAAGGTAAGGGCGTTAAAAAATTTAGAGCTTTATTAAAAGATTATACAGATAAAAAATTAATATTGGACGCGGACGGGACGCAATTTGAGTTGGAGCTTTCTCAAGTAAAGAAGGCAAATCTCGATCCAGATCTTTAATTCAAGGAGAACAAGGTGAACTTTTCTGAATTAGGCAAAGTAATTGAGCAGTTAGGCAAAGACAGAGGTATCAAGAAAGATGTTGTTATCGGTGCAATCGAGCAAGCATTCTTAGTTACTGCTAGAAAAAAATATGGAATTCAAGGTGAGTTCGAAGCAAGGTACAACACGGATGATGGTGAAGTTGAGATCTATCAATATAAGAACGTTGTTGATTCTGTAAAAGACACGATTGTTGAAATCGGCTTTGAAGATGCCAAAGAATTGGATGAAGACTGTGAGATTGGTGATCAATTAGGTATCAAAATTGAAGACCCAAGATTCTCAAGAGTTGATATTCAAACTGCTAAGCAAATTATTTTTCAAAAAGTACGTGATGCTGAAAGAGAAATTCTATTTGCTGAGTTTAAGCATAGAGAAGGCGATCTTGTTACTGGTATCGTTAGAAGATACGAAAGAGGCAATGTAATTGTTGACCTTGGTAAAGCAGATGCAATTCTTGCAAGAAAAGAGATCATTTACGGAGAAACTTTTAAGCCGGGTGATCGTATTCAAGCATACTTATCAGAAGTTGTGATGACTAATAGAGGTCCTGAGATTCGTTTATCTAGAACATCTCCAATGTTCCTTGTTAAGCTATTTGAAATTGAAGTTCCAGAGATTCAAGATGGAACTATTGAGATTAAAGCTGCTGCAAGAGAGCCAGGTCACAGAGCAAAAATCGCTGTGTGGACTGAAGATAGAGATATCGATCCAGTAGGTGCTTGTGTTGGTATGAAAGGCTCAAGAGTTCAGAACATTGTTAATGAACTTCAGGGTGAAAAAATTGATATTGTTAAGTGGCATGATGATGTTGAAGTATTTGTAAAGAATGCTCTAGCACCAGCTGACATCACTTCAATCAATGGAAATAATGAAGAAAAAATCCTAGACGTTATCGTTGAGGAAGATCAATTGTCTTTGGCAATTGGTAGAAGAGGTCAAAACGTTAGACTTGCAGCAATGCTTACTGGTTGGAAAGTTAACATCATTTCTAAGTCTAAGTTACAAGAGAAGGTTAAAGCTTCTGTTGAAAACTTAGCTCAACTTGATGGTGTTACTGAAGCTACGGCACAGGTTCTTATCCAGAGTGGTGTAATGTCTGTTGTTGATCTAAGTGCTACTGAAGCTGAGGATCTTGCGAAGTTCCTAAGCATTGAAGCAGATGAAGCTCAAAAAATGATCGATACTGCAGTTGCTGGTATTGAAAGTGAAGAAATTGATAATGAGCCGGTAGAAGAAGCCGAAATCATTTCCGCATCTGCTGTTCCATCAGCAAGAATGGGAATGATCGCTAAGGAGAGTGAAGTCTCCGAAGAAGGCGAAGACGACAAATTCTCTGAAGCTGAAAGAAGACTTAGAGAAGAGTTGGCCGCATTTAAATTGAAATAATAGTAAAATATGTTCAGAGTTGATGGCAGTTTTGGAACATAAAAAAGGGGTAGTTGATGCCGAAGAAAGTATTTGAATTGGCAAATGAAATTGGCGTAAGTTCGATCGACATGGTTGAGAAACTAAAGTCGGCAGGATTTAATGTGCGAAATCATATGGTCACTTTAAGCGATGATGAAGTTAAAAAAGCGCTTGAAGTGTACGAGCCAAACAAAGAGGCCAAAACGGCCAAGAAAAAAACAACAAAGAAAAAAACTACTAAGAAAGTCACTAAGAAGACTGTAGTTAAAAAAGTTGTTAAAAAAGCCGCTGCGGCACCAGTGGAAAAAGAACCAGCTCCAGCTCCTATTGAAGAGGTTAAACCGAAAGAGAAACCTGTTGAAGAAGAGAAGGTTGAGGCTGTTGAAGCTGTTGAAGCTAAACCTGCCCCTAAGAAAACGACAGTAGTCAGAAAGAAGAAGCCAACTTCTAAAACTGCTGCGAAGTCAGAAACTGGAGCAACCCCTGCTCAAGAATCTGGTCGTATGCCTGATAAAATGGATGAGATTGATAAGAAGGAAGTATTTAAAGAAAAAATGCATACCTTCACTCCAGTTTATGTTCCAGACGAGAAAGAGAAAGAAGAAGCTAGAGCTAAGGCCCAAAAAGCTGCTCAACCTCGACAAGCTCCAGGTTCAGAAGCTGACGCTCTTCAAGATGATAAGAATAAGAAAGACAGCAAAAAACGTATGGGTGATTTAGCTGCAATGGTTTCTAAGAAAGGAGCCGTTGGTAAAACTAAAGACATCACTAATATAAGAGCTGAAGAAGAGATGAAACTTGCTGGCAACATTATTGGTCGCCAAGTTTATACTCCTGTTAGAAGGAAGAAAGTGTTCTCTGGAAATACTAAACAAACTGAAATTACTGAAGTTAAGCAATCTAAAAGGGTTGTTAACATCCACCGCTCAGTTACAGCTCTGGATTTATCAAACAAACTTGCTGTTAAATTCGAAAAACTTCGCAATGACGCTCTTGAGATGAACCTTCTTATTAAAGAAGATGACTACTTAGGTGTTGCTCTAGCAAGCGAAATCGCAAGCATGTACGACTATAGAGTTGAAGACAAAGCATTCGATGAGCAAGAAGTATTAAAAAGCACTGTTAAAGCACCTAAGTCGGATCTTCCACTTAGAAACCCAATAATCACAGTAATGGGTCACGTAGATCACGGTAAAACTACGCTTCTAGATTATATTAGAGATGCAAAGGTTACTGCAGGTGAAGCAGGCGGGATTACACAACATATTGGAGCTTACTCTGTTCCTGTTGGCCAAACCACACTGACATTTCTGGATACTCCAGGTCACGCGGCTTTTGCAAACATGAGACAGCGTGGTGCCAATGTCACTGACATTGTTATCCTTGTTGTTGCTGCTGATGATGGTGTAATGCCACAGACTAAAGAGTCTATAAAATTTGCTAAGAACGCTAATTGTCCAATCATTGTTGCAGTAAACAAGATGGATAAAGAAGGCGCCAATCCTGAAAGAATCAAGCAAGAACTTACTGAGTTTGAACTAGTTTCAGAAGATTGGGGTGGAGATACAATGTTTGTACCAATCTCAGCTCTTAAGGGAGAAGGTGTAGACGAGTTACTTGAGTCAGTTAAGCTACAAGCAGAAATGTTAGAGCTTAGAGAGTCTCCAAAAGGAAACGCTGAAGGTGTAATCATTGAGTCTAAAGTTGAAGCTGGCCGTGGACCGGTTGCTACAGTTCTAGTTCAAAAAGGTACACTGAAAAAAGGTGACGCTATCGTTTGTGATGAATTCTACGGTAGAGCAAGAAGCCTAACTGATCATTCTGGAAAGGATGTTAAGTCTGCAGGACCTTCAATACCTGTTCAAATCCTTGGTCTGAACGGTGTTCCAGGACCAGGTGCAACTCTTAATGTTGCTAAAAATGAAAGAGAGGCCAAAAAGGTCGCTGAAAATAGAGCTAACGAGAGAAAGAAACTTGAAAGCGTTGAAGCTCCAAAAGTTAATTCTCTTGAGGACTTCTTCTCAAGTGCTCCTACAGATGTTGGTGAGAAGAAAATTCTTAACCTTGTTGTTAGAGCAGACGTTCAGGGCTCTTACGAGGCAATTAAAGATGCCTTGGTTGGGTTAGGAAATGATGAAGTTGGTGTATCAATTGTCACTGGTGGCGTTGGTGCTATCACTGATAACGACGTTGTAATGGCCACAAGCTCTAGCGGAATTATCATTGGCTTCAATATGAGACCTATGACTAGTGCTAGAAGACTTGCTGAGCAAAACGGTGTTGAAGTTCGTACATACTCAATTATCTATGAACTAATCAATGACGTTACACTTGCACTTGAGGGTATGTTAGAGCCTGAGAGTATTGAGAAATACATTGGTAGAGCGGAAGTTCGTGACACATTCAATATTCCTAAGATTGGAACTATTGCTGGTACAGCAGTAATCGATGGGAAAATTGAAAGAGGTTGTAATATCCGTCTACTAAGAGATGGCAAGATTATCTATGATGGTAAGCTATCTACTCTTAAACGCTTTAAAGACGAAGTTAAAGAAGTTTCTAATGGTTATGAATGTGGTATGGCACTTGAAGGCTTTAACGACATTAAAAACAATGACCTTATTGAAGCTTATATTCTTGAGCAAAAACAAAGAAAGCTTGAGGCTTCAGAAAGGACTTTATAGTTATGGCGAGAAAGAGCGGATCACACAGTAAACCAATGTTCGAAGAGAGAATTAAGAATGAGATGAACTCATTCTTAAGGACCGAATTGAAAGATCCGCGCTTGATGCTTATGAGCGTTACTCGTGTTGAACTAAATCAAGACTACTCTGTAGCAACCGTTTACTGGGATACATTTGATGCCAGTAAACGTGGAGATATTAAAGGCGCTCTTGAGGGGACCAAAGGAAGACTTAGATCTTTGTTGGCCAAAAATCTTAAGGTGCGCCACACTCCTGAATTAAACTTTTCATATGACTCTCAGTTTGAAGATGAACTAAAAATTGAGAAGCTACTCAAAGACAACTCACCCGGTGAGTAACCAGAAATTTAAGCCTTTAGTATTCAACATGTATAAGCCAGCGGATATCAGCTCCTATGATGTTATCCGCACGATCAAGAGAAGCTTTGGAAAGAAGCTTGGGAAGATTGGCCATTTTGGTACTTTGGACCCATTCGCTTGTGGTGTCCTACTTGTTGGAGTGGGTGGAGCTGCAAGGCTTAATGAATACATCCATGAAATGCCTAAAACATATGTAGCAGTCGGCAAGCTTGGTGAGGAAACAGAGACTGGGGATTTCACTGTTCCTGTTAGCCAAACTGATGACAGCCCATACCTTACTCAGACGATTGCTAAGATGGATCGAGAGTTTATTGAAGCTCAGCTGCGTGAAAAGTTTTTAGGTGAGTATATGCAGGCACCACACAAAT
>JAGSHJ010000257.1 GCA_023954595.1 Bacteriovoracaceae bacterium
AACAAAAGAGCGTGGCCTTCAGCGAAAAATGAAGCAGCTTGATAAGCAAGCAAGAAAAGATCCTGCGATGGACTATTCACTTAAAAAAGAAAGAGAGCTTTTATTTAAAGAGCTCATATCTGTACAGGCCGGAACCACCCACCTGAACAAAAAACTTAAAAATTTAGAGAAAGAATATAGTGGACTGCCATTATTTAGTTCAAAAATCGAAAAGTACTCACTTAGAAAAAAGATACTTTTAGAAAAGCTAAATAAGCTCTCAGAGCAAATCTCAATGGCCAAGTTATCATATGAGAAAGTTAAGTCTTCTCTAAGTCACTTAAATGCAAACGAAAAGCTTCAAGTGACAAGTACACTTAAAATTATAGTGAAAACCATAATCGTCTCCTTAGGACTTCTTGGAGGATTATTGGCATTTCTTTATTATAAGCAAAGCTTATTCCCTGTATTGATGAGAAAAGCTCAACTTGGAAAGTTTTCAAAAGATGTTGCTACAACATTGTCAAAGGGCCCTTCTAACACCAACGACTTTCATGAATGGACACAAACTCACCCTAGAGCTGTTGCTCTACAAAACTTCTATCACAAGCAGATTAAGACATATAAGTGGATTGGGCTTGTGTCACTATCCAAGTCTGAAGGTGCGCAAAAAGATATCTCAGACATCCTAAGGCATGCCCTACAACGTGGAAAGCAAGTCGTTATGATCATTAGTGATGATGGAGAATTTAGCTCTAAAGAAGCAAAAGCTCTTAAGAAGTCTTTTCCAAATACATTTAAATACATTTTTACTCGCACAAAGACGAGCTCTGGGGATCTAGTCAATAAGAAGATGATAAGAAAGATTTTAAATGCAAACTCTGAAGTAGATCACATTTTTGTTGTGTCAAAAAATTTGAATTCATCCCCTGATGGTATTATTTTATCTCAATTAACACATCAGACCTTTGTCTTCGCCAAGCTTTTCGCAACAACTGAGCGGGCAATCCAAAAGTTTATAAATAGACGTGAAACTCTACCGAAGCAGCTGCAAGGGAAGTTTTCCTTTGTTCTGACCAATGCTTCGGCCTATGATGATATTAATACATTCATTGGGCCGCAGTTTAATAAGACTGGAGAATTAAGTGAACAAATCTCACATTTGCAAAAAGTTGGTTAATGCCACACTGACCCTAAGCTTTCTACTTCCCTTCAATGCCCACTCTCAAAATTATTTCAGGGCCACTGAGGACAAGACAAAATACTCCTTAAAAGGAAGTGAGTATATATCTGGTCAAAATTATCGTGATGCCTTAATGAGAGTAAATCTTTTAGGAGCAGTTAATAAGCCTGGTTCTCATTTAGTTCCTGCAAACAGTGAACTATCATCGCTTTTAGCTTTTGCTGGCGGTCACACAGAAGATGCGGACATCGAGAGTATCACTGTTAAAAGAAAGGTAAAAGACGGCTATACAGTTATCACCCATGATTTGGATAGTTTTTTACAGGATAAAGATAAGCAAGATCTAAGATTGAGACCTAATGATCTCATTCATGTACCGCAGAGAAAACCATTTATAAGCGACAACGGCCTAAAAATTCTAACGGTTGCCTCTACGGTTCTTGGGCTTATTGTCTCAGGACTTGTTATTGATGATAGAATCTAAATTATCTTTCTCTAAGAAGTTGGTCTTTTTAAATTTTCTATAACTATCAGGGGCCACAATACTAGCGTGGCCTTTTTTATGCTTGAAAATATTATTGTTAATGAGCATATTCTTCGCACCAAGGCTTACTAAGCATGAGCCACTATTGGCCGTAATCTGATTCTCAGAGACAATGAGATCTTGAGCTTGAAGAGCCTTATCTTCAAAATTTCCTATTACAACACAGTGCCCATTATGATTAGAAATCTGATTTTGAGATATAATACATTCTCTTACACCGTGGCGTAAAAAGATGGCCGCATCATTTGGATTTTTATTATTAATATTACAACCCGAAATGATATTACTTCTAAATTGAAACTTGGATACTGAGTTTGTCGCCCCTTTTACATGTGCTCCAGAGCTTGCGAGAATCCCAGAGAATCCACAGTTTTGAATGATGTTACCCAGCACCAATACTTTTGATGTTTGTCCCTCAGCGTCTGGAGAAATGCCCTTTAGATCAAGTCCATGTACAGCACATCCTTTAATTAGATTTGAGCTAATTATAAGCTCTTCGCCACTCCAATATGTGTCTATAGCATCAGCGCTTTCTCCTGCGCTTTCCCCAATATTTTCAAAGTGGTTCTCACTTATAATTACACTTTTTACGGCCTGCCTGAGTCTTATTGCGTCCCTTAGGCAGTTTTTAAAAGTATTTCCAGTGATCTTTAAATTTTGAACATTATGAAGATAGAGCTGTCTTGAGAATCCATCACACAAATTACCAATAAAACTAAATCCATTCACGGGAGTCTTATAGGTTAAATTTTTATCAAGACTAGAATTAATGTCTGCCTTCACCACACAGTATGCCATGCCTCTAAATTCGCAATTTACGACACGAAGATTTTCACACCCCTCAAGCATTCTTATTACACTTGACTGATTTTTTGTTGGAACTTTACAAACGAAACTAACATTCTGGATTAAGACGTCTTTGCCTTTAACCTTGATTGCATCTGCAGCTTCAATCTCAATAGTCCCATGGCCAACAATACTTGAATTATCTTCAAGCAAGAGATCTTTGATCTTTATGGTTTTACCACTTAAGAAGGTATTTTTTGGGTTTTGTAGTGGCGCCTTATTAGCTTCACTTGCAAATAGTTTCTTTGACTGTGATGCCCCTACAGCAAGTACCATAAGTTTCAAAAAGTTCTTTCGCGTTAATTTTTTCAAACGACCTCTTTTGGGTTTAAGATATTTTTTTCAAATCCATCAACACCATTTTTATATATTTGATCAATTTCTCTAGCACTTCTTTTTACATCAAATGCAAATCTAACAAGCTTTGCGCCATTTTTGGCCATCTCTTTTAGTTTATGTGGATTGGTTTTAGCAAGTTTTACCTTCTCCCTAGCGAGAGCTGGATCTCTTGCAACGACGAGTCCTGTCTTGTTCTCAATAATTAATTCCGGCAGCCCGCCGGTATCACTTGCAAGAACTGGCACTTCATGTAGAAGAGGCTCTAAGACTCCTCCACAGTTCTCGCTAAATGGAAGGTGAATACATAAGTCCATACTTAACCAGCCTTTTGAAACTTCAAAAGGTGAAAGAGCACCTGGCATTAAACAATTAGCAGGTCTTAGGCTTTTAAGTTTATTTTCGTATTTACTTCCCTGTCCCCACTGCTCTCCCCAAAATACACCCTTAACCTCATGATCCATCCCTCCTAGAGTCTCAAACATTAATTCATGTCCTTTGAGGCCCAGACTTTGCCCTAAAAACCACTTAGGTGCGTAGAAGTAGCTAATATTACCAACAACAAAATCATCCTCACCTATACCAAGATCTTCCCTTAGATTAGGTCCACTACATTGATAATCCTCAAGAGAGTTTCCATAGTAGCTCATAGAGACTTTTGAGCTAGGGACGTTGTGCTCTAGATAAATGTTTCTAATGGCGTGACTTGAAGCGATCCAAAAGTCTTGAGGTCTTGCAGACAAGATGTCCCAATTTCTAAAAAGGGAATTTTCCAAATGAAGCGGGCCAGGAACCTGAAACGCAATTGGAAGTTTTCTATTCTTCAATGCTAAGCGTGCAAGAATCGTAGTACTAAAAAAGTGTGAATGGATAAGATCTGGTTTAAAGGTATCGACAATTTCTAAAAGTGCCTTTTTTCTCTCGGACAACTTCAAAGGGTTTTTAACAGGTACTTCAACATTGGCATAATATAGAGTCGCTCCTGATTCTTTCCAGGCCGCAATCATTTTCCCATTGTCCGCAGGAAGAACAACTCCAACCTCATGCCCTAACTGCACAAGTACCGCGACCTGTTCAGCTGCCCAACGTGCTCCATCAGATGTTTTTACAAGATGTAGTACTCTCACCCTACTTTCTCCATATGCTCTTTTAGTGCTGTATAAAGTGACGATCTTCTAGCATCCAGCAAAGGACTTAAATAGGCCTTTGCTTCTTCTATGTTGCGGACGGAGATTTCTTTTTGCTTTGCACTGCCTACATCCATCGCCTTAATCATTTTGTTTGCGAGGTCTTTATGATCGTTAACTTTGGCAATCCAATCTTGTTCAATTAATTCTTGGATTCCGCCAATTTCACTCCCTACACACACGCAACCGCATGCCATGGCCTCAATCATCGCCCTTGGCAGGCCTTCACCGCGTGATGGAAGTACAAAGAATGGTGAATGGATCAAATGCTCCCTTACTTGCTCTGGTGAGGAAACTTTGCCTTGAAAATTAACATTTTTTTCAAGTCCTAAATTTTTTGACATTTTTTCAAGTCCAGCTCTCTCACGTCCATCACCTATAAAGCTGAGTTTTGCCTTTGGAAACTTATTCACTACAAGTCTGAAGGCCTTTAAAAGCACATCTGGTGCCTTTTGAAACTGTTCTAGTGTGCCCACAAACACCCAGTCCATCGAATAATTATTAAAGACCTTATCGTGGAAGAAAAAGTCTTCATTCAGTTTAATACTGGAAGCATGAATCGTTTTGATTGATTCAACAGGTGGGTATCTTTTTTGTAAGGCGTTTTGTGTAACAT
>JAGSHJ010000201.1 GCA_023954595.1 Bacteriovoracaceae bacterium
CCAACTCTTGCGAAAAGAGCAATTGACTCTGCACCTAGTGAGAAACCAGCAAGAACTTCAATAGCTCTTTCCATTTCAATACCAGAAACAGATCCACCAACACTTACAACGTACATGTTATAGAAAATGATGAATAAAGCGCCCATACCAAGAACTGCAAGACCTGCAACACCTAGACCCATTACCGTTCCGCCAGTGAAAGATACTTTCAATGCGTGAGTAAGGCTTGTTCTAGCTGCTTGAGTAGTTCTTACGTTCGCCTTAGTAGCGATTTTCATACCGAAGTATCCAGCAGTTGCTGAGAATACCGCACCAATCAAAAATGAAATAGCAATAACCCAGTCACTGGTTTGAACCAATGTACCAGACCAGCCAAGAATAAGAGCAGTGATTACAGAGAAGTAACCAAGGACTTTCCACTCAGCCTTTAAAAATGCCATTGCACCTTCAGCAATGTGTTGAGCTAACTCAACCATGTTTTCGTCGCCGGTCTCTTGCTTGGTTACCCAAGCGGACTTAATGGCCATAACAATTAGGCCAAAAACCCCTAAGGCCGGAATGAGATAAATTACATAAGATTCCATTCGTACCACCTGTGAATAGTAATGATTATAAGTAGTTATAATTATAGTAAAACTGTCGGAAATCTTACTTTTGTCGCAAAACCTTGTCAAAGAGTTTGTTAAGATAATTGGGCCATTTCTGAAGGTTTTTGATACCAGGCCAATAGGTATTTTTTACACTTCGCATCATTTAAATTGAATCCACACGAGCGCTGCGTTAAATAAACATTACCCATAAACCCGTAAGGAGTGCGATATGAAAAAGTTATTTTATCAGTTCAGCGTTTCTTCATTGGTCTACTTCTCTCTCATGGCAGCTTATATTGCTGGAACGGCATTTCTAATGTCTCCTCCAACAGCTCAGCTAGCAATGGGTAACTAGAAGGCCAGGCCTTTAAAGAGGAGCATTGCTCCAAGCTTAAGAATCAACGCGGCTTCCAAAAGCCGCGTTGATCTTATTTCTTTTTTTTGATTATTTTTAAAGAGTGTAGTTGAAATTTAAGCTACTACCTAAAGTAGTTCTATCGATCTCGGTATTCCCACCAAAGTCATGATTGATCTTTTGAAAGAAAACACCTGCATTAACTGCCATATTTTTTTTGATTGAGTAAACACCCTCACCAAATAGTTTGAATCCAAAGCTATCGTAGTTTTCACTACCCGTGCTATCTGCAGGATAAAATTCATTCTCTCCAAAGAGTAAAACATTCGCTCCAGCATAAAGACCAATTTTTTTCCAATCAAGTGCATGGTATTTAGCACCAAAAGAGAAGTAGTCTAAAATCTCAGGATCTACGAAAACTTCTTGAGTATTGTCACTTGGATAAACAAAGTAGAACTGCTTAGAGATCAGTTCAGCAGAATAAGTCAGACGATTAGAATAGTTATAAAAAGCGCCTATTGAAAAAAGCCCTTTGCCTTCATCGTCAACTTCCCTAAACTTTCCATCCTTCTCTTCCACTTCATAGTCAACTCCGCCAATGGCAATTCTAGATGACCACTTCTCACTCCATTTTTGTTTCCAAGAAAGGATAGTGTCCACAGCACTCTCAGAATAGAAGTCGCTATCACCACCATCACCAGAGAAAGTTTGAACTTCTGAATATGGAACGATTTCAAATGCAAGTTCATGCTCTTTAGGAAGCCATCTTGATGTTTTAGAAACAACCCCTTGAGTCTGGTCTACTTTAATTTGATTATTTAATGAACCAACTGTTTTTTGAAGTTGTTCACGTTCTTGATTGGAAGCAACCTTTGCAAGTTCTTTCTTATCAACAACAAATCCTTTCTTGGCATCAAGTTTCACACCTTTTGGTGGAACATAATCTCCAGTAACTTTATCTACGTCACCCATTTCTTTTGACGTAAATGTTGCAGTCTCTTTATCAAGAGCTGCTTCCTCGCTTGGAGGAACATAGATACCTGTTTCAAAGTCAACAAATCCACCCGGACGAGGTGCCTCACCTAACTTTTCTATCTCAGAAGCAGCGTCAACAGTCTTCATAACTTCGAGAGCTTTTTTATCACTACCCATTGATTTGGCGATGACCTCGTATTGCTTAGGAGCAATCTTTACTGGCACAGATGGGGCCTGTTTTGCTTTTTGAACTCCAGAGAACTTCCCTGCGTCAACTTCTACAACTTCAGTGGACTCTTCCAATGATTTGTCTAGAGCATCTAGTTCAGTAGCGGAATCAACGATTTGATTAGTCTTCTCACTTACCAGCTGCCCCTTGGACTCTCTAACACCCTCACTGGATTCAACAGCTTGTTTAAGAGCTGCTTCTTTTTTAACCATCGCTACTCGACCTTCAACAGTGATCAAGCTGGTATTTTTATTTTGAGGGTTATAGATCGCCTGAAACTTCGTCCCTCTGACACCCATTACGGCAGAGCGAGTTTTAACGATCATCTTGTTTTTATTTTCTTTATTTTCTTTCTTGTCCACTTCCGCTTTGATTGCACCTGTTAGAAGGTTAATCATATTTGGCTTTTTAGTTGGCATCTGAGAGACGACAACCTTACTCTTTGGGCCTAGGTTCATTGTGGAGTTATTGGAAAACTTAAGTCTTACCATGCTTCGCTCGCCAGTAAGAATCGAAGTATCCTCAGGCAGAAGATCTCCTACTTTTACAGCTGAAGCTTTTAACTCTCCAGGTGAGAGCTTTGTAACCTCTCCTCTTTTAATAAGTACTCTGGCAGTGGATGCTGCAATAGCGGACAAAGGTTGGGCCCAAATAATAAGGGCCAAGGCACTAGATACAATTTTGTTCATAATTCCTACTTGGTGTTTTCTCTTTCCGTGATCAAAGACAAGTTTTCGAGTTTATACTTTTGAAGGGTATCCAATACCTTTACCAATCGTTGGTACTTTACTTCGCCATCAACTCTGAGATTAACAAGAGATTTTTTCTTAACGTCCTCAAGACGATTGTTTAACTTTTCCAAAGTCGTATCCACACCATTGAAAGCGATCTTCTCGCCAGTTAATTCAATTGTGATCGTCTCTTTTGCAGCACTCTCTTTCTTTCCCTCCTCCGTCTTAGGAAGGCTTAAAAGCAGTGCGAGCTCTTCTTTTTTAAATACAGAAGATACCATAAAGAAGATTAATAGCAGAAAAACCACATCGATTAAGGGAGTTAGATCGGGGGTCAGTGCTTCTCTTTTGGATTTTCTAGACATTTTTTACGCCAAATACTTCTTTAACAGTTGTCTTCTCAAGTCTGATCTCCAGATCATCTAAAAGACCACTTAGGTAGTTGTAACCAACAAAGTGTGGGATCGCTACAACGAGACCACCAACAGTAGTAACAAGCGCCATTGAGATGCCACCTGCGAATACACTTGGATTAGCAAGACCTTGTTCAGATATAACTCTAAAAGAGCTTAAAATACCAAGTACCGTTCCAAGTAGTCCAAGAAGCGGTGCAACCGTAGCAATTATTTTAATCGTCGTAAGCCCACCCTCTAGGTTGTGAACTCTTGTCTGGATTTCATCTTTTAGAATTTGAACAGACATTGAAGCATCTTTAACCTGGCCTAGTTCATTATACTTGCCTTTGATATCCTCAATGAGCGCTCTCATGTTTTTCTTAGCGTCCATAACTACAAAAATCTTCCAAAAGATAATTGCAAACCCAATAATATTGGCCAGTAAAAGCAAATACATTATTGGTCCACCCTGATTTATATAATCAAATAATCGCATAAGAAGTCCTTGGATATAGGTTCAATTTTATTTTACAAAACTTTATTTGGAAAACAAGACAGTTAATCTCTCGCTCTCTTAGTAGTGAACATTTGATACAGTCTCTTCAAAATCCAAAATGCCAAAAGGGCAAGGATCACAACACCTGCTGCGATCTTAAATTCTTTAATCTTATCGAGAATCACTTCCCCATAATAAGCAACCAATAGCACTTGAGTGGGTACAGAGATCAATGCCGCAGCACCATCAATTAAGATAAACTTCCAAAGTGGAACACCCATAAGGCCACAGCTTAAGTGACCAGGAAACCTGACACCTGGTGTAAATCTAAATAATCCACACGCCCAGTGGCTGTACTTATTAAATACATTGTTGATCTTATTGAAGCGATCTTGGCTTATACGCTTATTGAAGAACTTGGACTGAACGATTCTTCGTCCAAATATCTTACCCAGAAAGTATATGAGTATGTCACTGCCGAGCACGGCCACAAAGCAGACTATAGACAAGATAATTAGATTCACACCCTCTGCATCAGGAGTCGGAGGTGGAAACTTATCAGGATGCATCGCCATATAAGCAACAAGCCCTGCACTTACCAAGGTCATCTCCTCAGGAATGGGCAGGCCAAAAGAGCTCGCAGTCATAAATAAGATTATAAAAGCGTAAACAAAAAGAGGTTGGTATGCGTAACTCGCAAAAAAATCAACTATCGCAACTTCATTCATATCTGGTCCTTAAAAAATCAACATATCATAACAACTTGGCATATTTAAAGACAGATTAGTAGAAAAGCTCTGCTCTAAATAAATCAGACCAATGTTCAGCGCAACAAGGTCTTTATCTTCAAGGAGTAAAACGTCCTTCCTGCGGCCAGTGCTATCACAAAAGTGACAGCATATACGCCAAGCGCAATTTTCAGCATAAACAGCCAGTCAGGTCTTCCAACTCCATCAAAGAAAACGATTGAAACAATTTGACCCAGCACGACACTAAAGGCAAGCCCTATCACACACGCAATAGTCGCCAATATAAAGTATTCTGCAAGCAAAGTTCTAAATAGGCTTGCTGGTGAGAAGCCAAAAACCTTTTGGATCGCCGCTTCAAAGCGCTTTTTCTTTAACTGGTTCTGAGTAATGGCAAATAGCGTAAAAAATCCAATAGTAAGACACAATCCGGCCATCACGGCCAGTGCAGAGGCCATGGCCTTAAATATGGTCATGATCTTCTCTACAACTTGAGTAACATTTACGATTGAGACATTTGAAAACTTCTCAACAATGAGGTCTTGAACTTCATAACGACGCTCTTCAGTCATTCCACCTGCAGAAGCAAGATAAGTCTTAGGAGCATCATCAATTGCACCCGGTTGAAAAACAATAAAGAAGTTAGGTATGAAGCTTGTCCAACGCACTCTTCTAAAGTTGGCCACTACCCCTTGAACCTCTATTCCTAAAATATCAAAGCTCATTGTGTCGCCTATCTCAAGGCCAAGTCTTCTTGCGTAGCGTTGTTCAATGGACAACTGTGGAAGTTTATCTTGTCCGTCTATATAGACACCATCAAACTCTTCACCCTCAATGATCTTCTCGCTCTCATTTGGTTTTTCACTAAAGCTTAGATTGATGCCTCTATTTCTAAATCTTCTGCTTGTTTCCTCTTCTCGGGTAGAAAAGCCTTCTTCGTCCTCTCCTCTTTCAAACTTCTCTCCATTTACCTTTAAGATTCGAGATCTAATCATGGGTGCCGGAGTGCGAAGGTTGAACTCTTGCTCATTTGCAAGCTTAACCAGGGCGTCTTTTTGCTCCTCTTGGATATCGAAGAGGAACAAGTCGGGCTTTTTACCAACATCTTGTTCTAATTCAGATCTAAGAGATATTTCCAACTGACCAATAAGGGATAAAAGCATAACCCCTATCGCTAGGGCACAGATTGTAAGTGTTGAAGATAGTCTATCCCTAGAAAAGTATCGAGTAGCAAGCCCCCAAGAAAGGCCAATTGGTCGGTTTAGGTC